>NZ_JBHYDX010000002.1:0-283108 GCF_051860505.1 Pannonibacter sp.
CGATGTGGCGCCGGGTGCGGCGGCTGGCGGCGGCCGCCATGTGGGCAAAGAGATCGGCAAACAGCTCCCACGGGCGCTTGGCGTTGGCATCGGCCAGGGTCGAGCGGGCGGGCACCTTGGCGCCCGCGTGATAGAGCCGGGCCTTGTGGCTGGCCATCGCCGCCTCGATCTCGCGCAGGCTCTCGGCCCCCGCAAGCTGGGCAAACAGAAGCGCCAGGAACTGGCTCCGGGACGGCAGCCGCCGCACCCGGTGATCGGCCCGCCGTTCATCCACAAGCCGTTCGAACACGGACCAGGGGACATGCTTCTGAACCTGATGAAACACGCTATTCTCATGCCGCATGACATTGACTTCCTGCTCGTGTCCAGACCGCCGCTAAACGCCTGAACACAAGTAGAATCAATGTCATGCACCTTGTCCAGAAACTTAAACCGGACAGCAGTGGCACAAGGCGGGGATGACCGCAGAAGGGTTGGGTTGCGTGGTACTTTGGCGCTATGAGAAACGCCAAAGCGTGTTGTTGCGTCGCTCCATTCAGCGATGTGCCTGTGGTCCTGTCCCCGAGATCAGCCCGCTCCGATACTTCAGGCGTCCGCGACTGCATCCTCTTCGGTCCGGGTGGCCTCCGCATGCTGCAGCGCGGCGGCGATGGTGGCCGGGTCTTCGGCACCGGCGAGCGCGAAGCGGCCGTCAATGATGAAGAACGGCACGCCGGTCACGCCCATTTCACTGGCCTGGTCGATCTGTCGCTTCAGCTTGGCAAGGTCCGAATCTGTCTCGAGCAATTGCTCGACGAGATCCGACTGCATGCCGGCCTTGGCGGAAATTTCGACCAGGGTTTCGGCCTTGGCCAGATTGCGCCCTTCGACGAAGTAGGCCTTGAACAGCAGCTCGACAACGTCATCCTGCAGGTCATCGGAGCGGGACCAGAGGATCAGGCGATGCGCATCCAGCGTATTCGGCGAGACTTCGATCTTTTCAAAGGCAAAGGGAATGCCTTCTTCGCGACCGGCTTGCCTGACGCGTTCATAGGCCACCTCGGCCCGCTCGGCGCCGCCGAACTTCTCGTTCAGATAGGTCGCCCGGTCTTTGCCCTCTGGCGGCAGGGTCGGGTCAAGCTGATAGGGATGCCAGCGCACATCGACGGCAATCCCGGGAACCGACTTGATCGCCTTCTCGAGCCGCTTCTTGCCGATATAGCACCACGGACACATCACATCGGAGATGACATCAACCACGAGGGGCTTGAGTTCGGACATGCAGGGCTCCTCGTGAAAGCAGGCTTGGCGGTGAACGGGGTCCATCAAAACGGACATACGGATGATTTTGCCGAAGACTAGTTACCGAGAGGTGCAGGCGCAAGACCGGCGTGTCGGGCAACGGTCAAAGGGCGGTCTGCCCCAGAATGGCTGAAATCCGCTGCTGCAGCAGGGACCCGCCCTGGTCGCCTTTCAGAACGGCGACTGGCCCAAGTCCGCGCACGGCGCAGACCAGGTCTTCCTCGCGGCTTGTCGCATCGGCAATCGACAGGACGGCCCCGGTCATGTCGCCGGACAAGGATGCAACGGGCAGCAAGGCCGTCTCGACCTTCGGCATCAGATGCAGTTCGCTGAGCCCCAAGCCGCGCGGATCGCACAGCGCCCGGCATCCGGCCAGATAGCGGCCATATTTTTCGATCGGCAAGCCACCGCGCCCGGCTTCCTGCAGCAGCCACACCCGGCTTTCGGCAAGAACGCGATCGGCCAGCCTGCGGCGGCGGCCAAGGCGGATCGCGGCGGCGAGGCGTGCGGCGAGCTGCCGTTTGCCCAGGTCGCCTGACAGCACATCATTCGCGCCGGCCCGGAACAGCGGTTCAAGGTCACGTTGGCCTGTCGACATGACCAGAACCGGAACACGAGCAAAGCGCGCATCCCGCCTGAGGCGTTCGATCGTATCGACCGCCTCCTCTGCCGGAGTGTCGAGGATGACAGCGTCAAAAGCGCGTTGTCCGAGATACGTCTCGCCCATGTCCGCCGTCAGGGCACCGACAAGCGTCACGTTGCGCGCCCTGGCGTCGAAGAGATCAAGAAAGCGTTGCCCGAGCCCAATCACCAGAAGACCCGAGCCCCCTGTGTGATGCGGCGCGGCCCCAAAATGAGGCACACGGCCAAACACAAGTCGCCGCAGCCGGGCTTCCTCATTGCGCAGGATCGCCCGTTGCAGCGCGCAGATCATCCGGAACAGCGCATCAGCGGGAATCCCGGCATTAATCAGGGCATGGCTGCGGGGCAAGGGATCAGGAAGGACCGTGTCGGACCGGGTGAGGGCGATGACAGGAACCTCGGCCTTCAGGCGCCCGATATCGGCAAGCGCCATGGCGAGGCTGAAGCGGGTGGACGGATCGTCCAGATACAGAAGGACGGCCGCCGGCAACCGGTTGGCATTTGCAGTCGAACTACCGAGATCAACATCGTCGGGCCAACCGGGAACGGATGCCCCCTTCGGTCCACCGAGACGCCAGATCGGCCCCTGCCACACCAGGGCGCTGTCGCCCTCCCGGTCCGGTCCGTTCATCGCTCAGGCCACCTGCTGGGCGAGCCGCTGGACGCGCATGGCAAGACGGGCCCGATCAACACTGCCATCGTCATTGCGCGGCAGGGACGACAGCATCAGCACGCGGGTCGGGATCTTGGCAAGGTCGACCCGTTCGGTGTCGAGAAAGGCGAAGAAGGCCTTCCCGTCCGGTGCGGTGCCGGGCTTGGCGACCAGGGCAGCATAGAGGCGTGCGCCGAGGATCGGGTCCTCGACCAGGAAGGCAGCCGCATCGCTGACTTCGGGATAGGAGGCAAAGATCTGGTCGATGCCCGTGAGATCGCCGACGCCGGGGGCATGTTCACCCGGGATGCCGAAACCAGCCAGCCCGCCGTCGGTCAACCGAAGCGAAATGCCTGTGCGAAGAAATCCGGCCTTGTCGGTTGCAGGTCCCTCGTCGGCTCCTCCGCCGGATTTCCATCCCCGGTCTGGAACCATCGGGCCTCGGACAAGAAGCCGCGCAGGCCTGCCATCCTCCGGATCATCGACCTTGATCTCCAGCAGATGCGGCCCGCTGTCGTTGCCTGAGGGGGCGGAAATCTTGCCGGTCGCGACCGGCAGGATCCGGGCCGACTTGCCCCGCAGCCGGGCGACCATGGCGTATTCATCGGCCACATGCAGGTCGACGAGCGTGTGACGCGGCACGAAGGTCGCCGCCTGAGGCGCCGAAATGCTCCAGCAGGCCACCAGCGTCGTGCTTTTGCGGGCGAGCCGCGCATCCATGGCCTCGGCGAGTGGCCCGGGCAACAGGACGTAGTCTGCCTTTACCTCGTCCGCATGGGCGGACAGGCGGGCCAGCGCCGTTGGATGGTGCAGATGCAGCGTGCCATTCGACAACAGCCAGGGCACCAGGCCGGCCCCAAGGCCCGTCAGGCCACTGAGGGCATAGGGCACGATGATCTGCGCGCCATCCTCAAGACGGGTTTCGAGATAGGGCATGAAGCCGGCGGCAATCCACTGGTTGTGGCTGCGGGTCACAGGGGTGGCAGCAAGGCCGTTGCGGGACCAGGTGATCGTTGCGGTATGCTCGGCCGCCTCGGACCTGTTGAGTTCGGGCGCCGTCAGGCCATCGCCCATTTCGGCGAGCATCGGGCCAAGGTCGATCAGCCCGTCCGGCACATCCTTGCCGAGGCCAAAGACGAAGCGCAGGCTGAACAGTTCAGCCGCCACGTCGCGCGCGGCAAAGCCGGTGTCCCGGGTTTCAAGCCGGTCGGCGGCCACCAGTCCCTTGGCACCGAGCCGGTTCATGGCGTCCAGCACATCCTTCTGCCGCCAGTGCAGGGGCAGCGGACAGGCGATCAATCCGGCCCGCAGGGAGGCCATGAAGGCGATGACCGCATCGACGGTGTTGGGGGCGTGCAGGCCGATCACATGATCGGTCGCAAGGCCGACAGCGGCAAAGAAACCGGCCAGTCGATCAACTTCGGCCTCGGCCTCTGCATAGGTCAGGCTGCGCGGCGCGCCGCCGGTCCACTCGGCCCTGTCCGGCGCATCCACCAGCGCCAGGCGATCCGGATAGGACTCGGCCGCCTTGCGGAACAGGCCGTCCAGGGTGACCCGTCCCCAGACCTGGTTCAGCCTGTGGCTCTCGATGGTTTCGGCTGGCGTCGTGATCATGATCGGGCGATCCTCTGGATCAATTGCCGGGCTTTACCGACCACCAGGTCGGGAACTCGTAGCCATAAAGCGGGAACGTGGCGGGCGCGGCGATGCGGGTCCACTGGCCGAGCCATTCGGCCGGCGGATGGAACAGCGGCACGGCATAGGCACCCGACACCAGCACCCGGTCGAGGGCGCGCACGGCAGAAACGAAATCCTCGCGGCTGCGCGCGGCGACCATGGCGTCGATCAGCGCGTCAATTGCCGGTTCCTTCGCCCCGGTGATGTTGAGCGACCCCGGTGTATCGGCGGCCTTCTGCGACCATCGGCCAACCTGCTCGCCGCCCGGCGAAAGCGAGGCCGCCCAGGTGTAGAACACCATGTCGAAGTCGAACTTGATCCGCCGTTCCTCGAACTGCGACGGGTCGACCGTGCGCACGCTGGCCTTGATGCCGATGAGATCGAGACCGCGCGAATAGGCGAGGGCGAGCTTCTCCTCATCCTCGTTCTTGGTCATGATCTCGAATGTCGCCGGCTGGCCGGCCGGATCGACCAGGACCCGGTCCTTGAGGCTGTATCCGGCCTCCTGCAACAGATCCAGCGCCGCCTTCAGGACAGTGCGGTCCCGTCCGGAGCCGTCCGTTGCGGCCGGCTTCCAGGTGCCCTCCAGGACCTCTGGGAGGACAACGCCCGGGAAAGATGCAAGCAACTCCCGCTCGCGCGCATCAGCCGGACGGCCGATGGAGGACAGCTCGGAATTGTCCCAGTATCCGGCGGTGCGTTTGTAAAGATCTGAGTAGAGGTTGCGGTTGACCCACTCGAAATCGAACAGCATCGACAGGGCCTGGCGGACGCGGCGATCGGCGAACAACGGCCGTCGCGTGTTGAAGGCCATCCCTTGCATGTTCGCCGGCGTCCCCTTGACGATTTCGGTGCGGACCACCTTGCCGTCCTTGGCCGCCGGGAAATCGAAGCCGTTGACCCAGCGCGTCGGATTGGAGAAGGGCAACACGTCGATCAGGCCCTTGCGGAAGGATTCCTCAAGGGATGTCTCGTCACGGAAATACTCAACGCGAATCTCGTCGAAATTGTCAAAGCCGCGCTTCTGCGGCAAATCCTTGGCCCAGTAGTCCGGATTGCGCCGGTAGACCACGCGGCGTCCCGGGACGATTTCCGCAAAGACATATGGACCGGTGCCGAGCGGCGGCTTCAGGGTCGACTTGTCAAAATTTTCCGCGTCTGTTGCTGCCTTCGAGAACATCGGCGCCAGCGCAATGAGCAGCGGCAGCTCGCGGTTCGTTCCATCCTTGAAGGAAATTCGCACCGTCCGCTCGCCCATCACTTCGAAATTCGTGATCTGGGCATACCAGTTGCGGAACGGCGGGCGGCCCTTGTCGCGCATGATCTGCAGCGAGAAGATGACGTCATCAACGGTGAAAGGAGAGCCGTCGGAGAACTTGGCCTTCGGGTTCAGCGTGAATTCGATCCATTCACGGCTGTCCGGCATGCGCACGAATTCGGCCAGGTGCCCGTAAAGCGTGAAAGCCTCGCCATTGTTGCGCATCATCAGGCTTTCGGTGATGTTCTCACCGAACTGGCGCTCCTTCATGCCGCGGGCGCTGGTAAAGCCGCCTTGCACGATGAAGGAATTGAGGCTGTCGAAGGTACCCTGGACACCGAGCGTCAGGATGCCGCCCTTGGGCGCGTCCGGATTGGCATAGGTGAAATGGCTGAACCCGCTCGGCAAGGCCGGTTCACCGTGCATGGAGATGGCATGCACGGCCGGAACCTGCGGATCACGCACATCGGCCAGTGAGGCGTTGCAGAACAAAGTCGCGCCAAAAGGTAACAGCAAGAGCGGCGGCAGGGCTGTCGCAAGCAGTTGGCGGCGTGTCACGGAACGGCGTAACGCCTGGGCATTTCGCAGCATATCAGTCATGGACCCGCTGGAGCCTCCTTGATTCTCAAGCGTGGATGTTAACACAGGCCCCATGCGCTGCTGCTGTTTTGGCACTTTCCAGTGCTGGAAATTCGCATGCGATGTGGTTAAACATGGGCCCGCGCATTTCGGGTCACCCTGTTGCCGTATTCATCGGCCATCGGGTGATCTTAAGAAGGGCTTGGCTTGAACGTCCGTCACGACCGGGCTGCGGCATTCAGCTGCGCGGACAACGAGTTCGAGAATGGCCCTTGGGACAGCGAACGCACAATCGAGGATGGTTTCTGATGACGAGCTTTTTTAAGAAGGGTATGGCGGGCTGTGCGGTCGCGGCGCTTGCCGTGCTTGGGTCTGTGGCCGGCGTGAACGCCCAGACGGCCGAGCAGGAGTCCCCGTGGGTCAAGGTCTGCAACACCGACCCGAACGTGAACAAGGAAATCTGCCTCATCACCCAGGAACTGCGGACCGCCACCGGCCAGTTCCTGTCGTCCGTCGCCGTGCGTGAAATCGCCGGAGAAGCCCGCAAGACCCTGTTGATCGCCGTGCCGACCGGTATGCTGATCCAGCCGGGCCTGCGCGTCCAGGTCGATGCCGGCAAGCAGACGGAAGCCAAATACGGCATCTGCTTCCCGAACGCCTGCTATTCCGAACTGGTGATCGATGATGCGTTCGTCGGTCAGCTGAAGAAGGGCACCAAGCTGGTCCTGACCACGCTGAACCAGCAGGCAAAGCCGGTTCCGCTGGAACTGACGCTCGCCGGCTTCACCAAGGTCTATGACGGCGCACCGATGGATGTTGCCGAGATCGAGAAGAAGCAGGAGCAGCTGCAGAACGAACTGCAGCGCCGCGCTGACGAAGCCCGTCAGAAGCTGATCGAGAAGCAGCAGTCCGCCACTGGCAACTGATATCGCCCGGATCCGGAACGTTTAGAACAGCAGACGCCGCATCTCCGGATGCGGCGTTTTCGTTTGCATTGTCGTGCAGCCAAGCCACGGGGCGAACGGAGCCGAGCCCTCAGTGCATCCCTATCGACCGGGGGATATAGGACCCGTCCGAGTTTTCCGCGAAAATCTCGTCCAGCTGCGGGTGGCGCAGCGGCTCGCCGGTCATGTCGGGAACAAGGTTCTGTTCCGAGACATAGGCGACATATTCCGTCTCCGCGTTCTCGGCCAGCAGGTGGTAATAGGGCTGGTCGCGCGAGGGGCGGACGTCTTCGGGAATGGCGTTCCACCATTCCTCGGTGTTGGAAAAGGTCGGATCGACATCAAAAATCACCCCGCGAAAGGGGTAAACCCGGTGGCGAACGACCTGCCCGATCTTGAATTTTGCAGTACGCATGACAGTCACCGTGCACAGGGTCGCGGCACCGTCGCAGCTCCCGTTCGAGGGTTGCAGCTGATGTCCGGTACCTTACGACGTTTTACACGATACTACTCAACTGTCTAAAGACCGTAAACCTCGGCAAGGCCAGGGTCGCGCGATGCGACAACCCGCGCCAGGTCGACAATCACCTTCGCCTGTTTCCAGGTCGCGTCGTCCTGCATCTTGCCATCGATCATCACCGCACCGGAGCCATCCGGCATGGCGTCGAGGATCTTTCGGGCAAAGGCCACTTCGGCAGGATCAGGCGAGAACACCCGCTTGGCGATCTCGATCTGTGTCGGATGCAGGGACCAGGCCCCGAGGCACCCCATCAGGAACGCATTGCGGAACTGCGCTTCACACGCCGCCGGATCGGAGAAGTCACCGAACGGCCCATAGAACGGCTTCAGACCGGCAGACAGACAGGCATCGACCATCTTGGCGACGGTATAATGCCACAGGTCCTGCTGATAGGCGGTGCGCGGCGCGCCATCATTGCCGGCGTCGGCCAGCACGGCATAGTCCGGATGGCCGCCGCCAACCCGGGTTGTCTTCATGCCGCGCGAGGCGGCAAGATCGGCCGGACCGAGGCTCATGCCGTGCATGCGCGGGGAAGCGGTGGCAATGGCCTCGACATTCTTGACGCCCTCGGCGGTTTCAAGAATGGCGTGGATCAGGATCGGCCGGGACAGGCCTGCCTTTGCCTCGAGCTGGGCCAGCAACTGGTCAAGGTAGTGGATGTCCCAGGGGCCTTCGACCTTGGGCAGCATCACCACGTCCAGCTTGTCGCCAACAGCCGGCACGATCTCCAGGAGGTCATCGAGAAACCAGGGGCTGTTGAGGCAGTTGACCCGGGTCCACAGACCCGTCTTGCCGAAGTCATTGGCCCTTGCCATCTCGATGAAGCCATGGCGGGCGGCGACCTTGGCATCGGCCGGGATGGCGTCCTCGAGATTGCCGAGAACCACATCCACCTGAGAAATGAGATCCGGCACCTTGGCTCGCATCTTTTCGATATGCGGCGGCACGAAATGGATCATCCGTTCAAGGCGCACAGGCAGGTCGCGAAACGGGGCAGGGGCGCCGATGGCAAGCGGGGCGTAGAAGGCACGCGGGGTCTTCATGTCGGATCCCTCCGTCTGGAATTGGGGTCCCTGCCGCTATAGCCTGTTTGTTGCGCCGCAACCATTGACCGAAAGACGCAGGTGTCGCCCGCGCGTCACGCGGACCATTTGCGATGGATCCACATCCACTGCTCGGGGCACTCGCGGATCCAGGCCTCGAACTGGGCATGAATGGCTTCAGTTCCTGCCTGGATGTCGGCGTCCTTGTCGTCGGTGCGCGGCAGGATCAGGCCACGTCCCTCGATCCGGAACCGGACGCCGTCGAGGCGGACGGTGCGGCCCATGATGATCGGCACATTGCAGGCGCGCGCAAGGCTCACCGGAACCGGCGTTGCATAGGCCTGCTGGCCAAAAAACGGGACGACCAGTCCGCGCCGTTCGCGCAGGTCCGACATGATCGCCACCGCGCCGCCCTGGCGCAGGATGGCAACGAGCCGCCGTGCCGTCTGATGGCCCTTGGAGAACAGCCCACCCGGATAAAGCTCGACGCGCAGGCGCCGGAGCACATCGTCGGAATGAGGGTTTTTCAGCGCCTGATAGACGCCGGTGATCGGGACACCCTGCCAGACAGCGGGGGCGACGCAAAGTTCCCAGTTGCCGCTGTGCAGCGAGACGAACACGCAGCCGCCGTTGCGCGCGAACACGTCCCGGGTGAGGTCGTCGATATCGATCTCGAATCTCTGGTGCTGGTGCAGCAGCCGGTCGATGTGGAAGGTTTCAGCCGCGACCCGGCCCAGGTTGTCCCACATGCCGTCTACGATCCGTGCCCTGTCCGCCGGGCTCAGCTCCGGCATCGCCGCGCCCAAGTGCCGCAGAGCGCGTTTGTGCCGGGCATTGAGGGGCGCGATCCGGCGCCACAGCCACCCCATTACGGCTGAGGCGACATCGACGGGAACGAGGCGGAACAGCCCGACGACGCACATCAACGCCAGCCACTCGATCCGGCGAACCGTGGTTGCTGTCAGCCGGGAGAGGGATGTCTGCATGGCAGGCGTGATCCGTGCTTTCAGGGCGCAAGGTCCAGCGTCATGTTGCTCGCCCTGTCTGGCGCGGTGAGATCATGCGACCGAGGCTTCATTGACCGCCCGGTTGGAACAGGCTAGGCCTGATAGCAACGCCCTGAACGCCATGCAAGCGGGTTGCGATCCCGGCAGAGCAGTCCGGAACAGTCATGCAAGACGTCATTTCACTCGCCTTTCCGTTTTTCGGCCTGATCTTCCTTGGCTTTGCCGCAGGCAAGTTCAAGGACATCCCACCCTCTGGTATGGCCTGGATGAATTTCTTCATCATCTATGTCGCCTTGCCGGCGTTGTTCTTCCGGCTCCTGTCCGAAACGCCGGTCGAACAACTGACGGATCTGAGCTATGTGACCGCTACCACCTTCGCCACCTATACGGTCTTTGCCATCGCCTTTTGTATTGGCGTGCTGGCAACCCGGGGCAACATTGCCGAATCCACCATCATGGCGATTGGCGGGTCCTATTCGAACATCGGCTACATGGGGCCGGGGCTGACCATGGCGGTGCTGGGCCCTGCGGCGACGGTACCGACCGCCTTCGTGCTATGTTTCGACAACACGCTGATGTTCATCCTTGCGCCGCTGATGATGGCCATGTCGGGCACCGACAAGGAACCGATCACCCGGACCTTGTGGAAGGTCGTGGTCCGCGTCTTCACCCATCCCTTCATCTTGGCGACCATCGCCGGTGTCGGAGCGGCCTTCATCGGCTTCAAGCCGCCGCAGGGGCTGGACACCATGCTGAAGTTCCTCTCCGGCGCGGCGGCGCCCTGCGCCCTGTTCGCCATGGGGGTGACCGTCGCCCAGCGGCCGATCGGACGCATCCCGCTCGAACTGCCGGCCCTGCTCGCCGTCAAGCTGGTGCTGCATCCTGTGCTTGTGTTTCTGCTGTTGAACTGGATTGGCGGCTTTGACCCGGTCTGGATCGCTACGGCCGTGCTGATGGCTTGCCTGCCGCCAGCGACGAATGTGTTCGTCATCGCGCAGCAGTATCAGGTTTACATGAACCGGGCCTCGAGCCTTGTCATGATCGGCACCATGGTCTCGGTGATCACCGTGACCGGCTTCATCTATGCCATTACCAACGGCTGGCTGACGCCAGCCGTCTGATCAGGACGTTTGACGCTTACCGCCGTCCGAGCTGGGAGAAGAGGCGCGGGCGACCGGCAACCGGCGTGATGCCTTCGCGCATCAACATGCGGCGCAACGGCCCGACGCGTCCCGCCGCATAGAGCCCGAAACTGCGTGCGGCCTGCACCGGCAGCAGATCGGTCAAAAGCGACCGGTTGAGCAGGTCGACCGCCGTCGTCCGCGTGGAAATGTCAACGCGGCGGGCGGATTCGTAGCGGCCAAGGGTCAGATCGCTGCCGATGTCGTCGCCGCGTTCCTTTGCCTCGCGCAAGACCCCGCCGAGATCGGCGACATCGCGTAAGCCGAGATTGAGCCCCTGTGCACCAATCGGGGGGAAGACATGCGCCGCCTCGCCGACCAGGGCGCAGCGCCTTGCCGCGACAGAGCGGGCGATGAGCCCGGACAGCGGATAGACCTGACGCGCGCTGGCGATGCGGAACTTGCCCAGGATCGAATGCGCCCGCCGTTCAAGGTCCAGTGCCAGCGCCTCATCGGTGTAAGATTTCAGATGCTGTGCCGTTTCCGGGGTCACCACACAGACAAGCGAAGACATCCGGCCGGGCAGGGGCACCAGCGTGAAAGGGCCGGTCGGCGTGTGGAACTCGGTTGAAATCGACTGATGCGGCCGGTCATGCTCCAGATTGAGCACCAGCGCCTGCTGCGGATAGGTCCAGGTCCGCACGTCAATGCCGGCCGCCGCACGCACCATCGAATTGCGCCCGTCAGCACCAACGACAAGTGCAGCCGCAAGCGTCGTTCCGTCATCGAGCTGGACAGTCACCTGATCCTCGGCAGGCATGACCCGCTCGACCTTGGCCTTGACAAAGCTCAGCCCGGGTTCCCGGTCTGCTGCATCCTCCAGGATGGCGTTCAGTTCCCGGTTCAGGACGTTGTAGCCGAAGGCCTCGAGCTGTAGTTCGCTGGCGTCGAAGGTGATCTCTGGCGCCCGGATCAGGCGGCCTGTGTCGTCGATCAACCGCATATGGGCAAGGGCGGCAGCACGCGGAGCGATCTCCTGCCAGAGGCTGAGTTCGTCGAGCAAATTGACCGAGGCCTGCAGCAGCGCCGTCGTGCGGCCATCTTCCCTGTTGACGGCAGGGGCAACCAGGACCGTCTGCAGCCCGCGCCGGGCGAGCAGGATCGCCGTTGTCAGCCCTGACGGGCCCGCGCCGATCACGATGACGTCGTTTGTCTGCCGGGTCGGCGGGACCGGGGCGTGGGAGGCCTTGGTGCTCATGGTTTCAATCCCTTGCTGGCGCCAGTTGCGCGGGAGAATGGCGCTTTCGGCGGGATTTGCAAGTGTTGCCCCCTGGGGCAGATTGACCTGACGCAAAGCGCCGCATCTCGGGGTAAGGTAGCTGGGTGTTGAATGCGCGCGCTGTCGGCGTCCGGTCGGCGTCCAGCTCCGCAATGCCCGGCTAGAAACTGGAACCCGGATGTCCGACGAGCCTTATCCCGCAACACCTTTACGCCCGCGAACCGAAAGTCGGGACAGGCGGCGGGAACGGTTTGTTGTGACCGGGCTTGTCGGTCTGCTTGCCGTCATCGGCTGGGCGTATCTGATGGCAATGGTAGTGGCCATGGTCCCGGTGATGGACATGACCGAGGCCGGACCGGGGATGGGACTTCTCAACAGGTTCAATCTCTTTGCCGGCCTGCCGGCCGAGGCGCGGGCGGCGCTTGCGGTCCTTTGCCTGCCCGGTGAAGTTGCGACCTTCGGCATGCCGGATGGCACCAGCCTGGCCGGTGACACCGGCCTCGTCTTTGTCATGTGGATGATGATGACCCTGGCGATGATGCTGCCGAGCGCGCTACCGGTGTTCATCGCCCATGCCGGCCGTTGGCCGCAACGACATCTGCTGGCGTCTACGGGTTTTCTGGCGCTGGGATATCTCGGCGTCTGGACCGGTTACGCGATCCTGGCCACGGTCGCGCAACTGCTTCTGTCGGCTGCCGGGCTGTTATCGCCCATGATGGCCCCGGTGAGCCTGGTCCTGGCGGGAACGACCCTGATTGCCGCCGGGCTGTATCAGTTCACTCCGGCTAAGCTGTCGTGCCTGTCCCGCTGCTGGGTGCCGCGCTGGCAAAGCACCGGTCCGGATGGTTCGCCGCGCTCCCTCATGCAGGAGGGGCTGGTTCAGGGGCTTGCCTGTTTTGGTTGCTGCTGGGCGATGATGACGGTGATGTTTGCCGTCGGGATCATGAATGTCGTCTGGGTCGCCGTGCTCGGAACAATCATGGCGGTTGAAAAGAATGTCCCAAGCCTCTGGCTTTACAAAGTAATCGGAATCTTCTTCATTGCCTGGGGCGGGTTGCTTCTGGTCCTTGCCACCGGCGCGCTGGCCTGATCCGCGGCTTCATTCCCAGTCCCGCGTCTCCGTTGCCGTCCCTTCATTCCGGCTTTTTCTGCAAGGGGACTGGTCAACCCGTCATGAAATTGAAATAATGCACCGGGAAGCGGCCTTGTTTCGGCCACTGCCTTTGCCTGACCCTGCGGATTATGCAGCGTGCAGGGGCTCGGTCGTCATTGTATCGGCGGCCGGTCGAGGAGACTGGTGCTCAATCGCCGCGCGGCGATCCGCGTTGCCGCCTGCCTGCGTGGGACATGTCCTTCGGTGGCAGATGGTATATGACCGGACGAAGTGGAAGACGAACCGTCGTGACCGATATTACTCCTGGCAAGGACAGGGCCGAACCGGCGCTGTTCTTGATCCATATCCTGACCGCCTCTGGCGCGCCGATTGCCCTGATCGCGCTGCTCGCGGGTGCGCGTGGCAACTGGCAGGAGATGTTCGCCTGGCTCGGTCTAGCCCTCGTCGTCGATGGCATCGATGGCCCGCTCGCCCGCCGGTTCAACATCGCCGAGCGATTGCCGCGCTGGTCAGGTGCCTCGCTCGATTTCGTCATCGACTATGCAACTTATGTCTTCCTGCCGGCCTTTGCCCTGTCTGCCAGCCCGATGCTGGGTCAGCCGTGGAACTGGATCTGCGGTGGCCTCGTCGTGTTCACAGGTGCGCTGTACTTTGCCGACAACGGCATGAAGACACATGACAAGGCCTTCAAGGGGTTTCCCGCCTGCTGGAACATGGTGGTGTTCGGGCTGATGCTGCTGTCGCCAAGCCAGGGCTTCACCATTGCGGTGGTTTTGGCCTGCTGCGTGTTCACGTTCCTGCCGGTCCGCTTTGTCCATCCGGTTCGCGTCAAGCGCTGGCGTCCCCTGACCCTGTGTGTCACGGTCGCCTGGCTGGCCACCGCCGGCATCGGCCTTTACAACGAGATGAGCCTCAGCGAACCGCAGGCGATCATTTTCGCCTTGTCGAGCCTGTATCTTCTGACAGTATCTGCCCTGCATCAGGCGTTGGAACGCTATTTCTGAGCAGGGAGCTTGTCGATGCTTGACTGGATGGCAGATCCACAGATCTGGGCCAGCCTCCTCACCTTGACCGTGATGGAAGTTGTTCTCGGCATCGACAATATCGTATTCATTTCAGTCCTCGTCGCAAGGCTACCGGCAGAGCAGGCGAAAAAGGCCCGTCAGATCGGTCTTGGCCTCGCGTTGATCTTCCGGATAGCGCTCTTGTCCGTCCTGACCTTGCTGGTCGGCCTGACGGCGCCGATCTTCAGCCTGTTCGAGCACGGCTTCTCCTGGCGTGATCTGATCCTCATCGCCGGCGGTCTCTTCCTGCTGTTCAAGGCGACCCACGAGATCCACAAGGGTATCGAGCACGAGGAGGAGGGCGCGAAGGCTCCCGTTGCCGCCACATTTGCCGCTGTCATTGCCCAGATCATCGTTATCGACATGGTGTTCTCGGTCGATTCCATCATCACGGCGATCGGCATGGCGCAGCAGATCGGTGTAATGGTCGCCGCCGTCGTCATCGCCATGGTGGTGATGTACCTCGCCTCCGGCACCATCGCCCGGTTCATCGAGCAGCACCCGACGACCAAGATGCTGGCCTTGTCTTTTCTGATGCTGATCGGCGTTGCGCTGATTGCCGATGGGCTCGGGTTCCACATTCCGCGCGGGTATATCTATTTCGCCATGGCGTTTTCGGCGATGGTCGAGATCATCAACGTGCTGGCCAAGGCCCGCCGCCGGAAGGTAAACCTGCCGCATCACTGAGACAGCCTGAAACAGGGAGAGAACCTCATGCCCATGGCCATTCGTATCCACCGCACGGGCGGCCCGGAGGTCTTGACCTACGAGGAAGTGAGCGTTGCCGCCCCCATGGCCGGCGAAGCCCTGATCCGCCATACGGCAATCGGCCTCAACTTCATCGACACCTATTTCCGCTCGGGCCTCTATCCGGCGCCGAATGGGCTGCCGTTCATCCCGGGAAATGAGGGGGCAGGTGTGGTTGTCGCGGTCGGCGAGGGTGTCAGTCATGTGGCTCCCGGAGACCGGGTTGCCTATGTCGGCCCGCTCGGCGCCTATGCGCAGGAGCGGCTGGTGCCGGCCGATCGGCTGGTGAAACTGCCCAATGCGATCGATGACCGGACAGCAGCCGGCATGATGCTGAAGGGCATGACGGCGCGCTATCTCCTGCGGCGCACCTTCCGCGTTGGTCCTGAGACGACGCTGTTGTTCCATGCGGCGGCTGGCGGGGTCGGGCTGATTGCCGGGCAATGGGCCGCGCATCTTGGGGCAACCGTCATCGGGACGGTCGGCTCCGATGACAAGGCCGACCTGGCGCGGGCGCATGGCTACACCCATGTCATCAACTACAACCGGGAGAACTTTTCCGCCCGGGTCAAGGAGATCACGGACGGCAAGGGCTGCGATGTCGTCTATGATTCGGTGGGGCGCGATACCTATCCCGGGTCGCTCGATTGTCTGAAGCCTCTGGGTCTGTGGGTGTCCTTCGGCCAGTCATCCGGGCCGATTGCCGATTTCAACCTCGGCCTTCTCGCCCAGAAGGGTTCGCTCTTCGCCACCCGGCCGACCCTGTTCAGCTACATTGCGGCCCGGTCTGATCTCGAGGCAACCGCGCAGGACCTGTTCGACGTGGTCGCCGGCGGCGTCGTGTCCATCGGCATCAACCAGGAATATGCCCTGGCCGATGCAGCAACAGCCCACGCCGACCTGGAAGGCAGGCGCACCACCGGCACCACCGTCCTGTTGCCCGGCTGAGCATCATGGCACAGGGCGGAGACCGGTCCCGCAGCCTCTATGCGCCGGCCATGCGCTATTTCTCGGCCGTGGCCGAGCGTGGATCGATCCGCGCCGCAGCACGCGACCTCAATGTTGCCTCCTCGGCGGTCAACCGCCAGATCCTCTGGCTTGAGGAGGCCCTGGATCTGGCGCTGTTCGAACGGGTCGGGCGCGGCCTGCGGCTAGCACCTGCCGGAGAGGTTCTGCTCGCTCATGTTCGCCGCACTTATTCCGATTTTGACGGCACGATTGCCGAACTCGACGCCCTGAAGGGCCTGCGGCGCGGCACCGTCTCTGTTGCAACGGTCGAGAGTTTCGCCGAGACCATCCTGCCGGAGATCATCGGATCCTTCCGCAAGGCCTATCCCGGCATCCACGTGGCCATCACGGTGACGTCGGCGCAGCAGGCGGCAGCGCTTGTCGAAAGCGCGGAAGCCGATGTCGGCTTCACCTTCGATCCGCCGCGCACGGCGGCCCTGTCGGTTGCCTTTGCCCATGACCTGCCGATTGGTGCGGTAATGGCGCCCGATCATGCCGCAGCGCATGCCGGCGGCCTGACACTGGCTGACTGTCTGAAATATCCGATTGCCCTGCCGGCGCCCGGGCTGTCGCTGCGCACCCGCCTTGACGCAGCCCTTGCCCGTATTCCGGGGAACCTGCGCACCTATGTCGAAGCCAATTCCCTCAGTTTCATGCGGGCTCTGGCCCGGCGGGGCATGGCGATTACCTTTCAGACCCGGATCGGACTGGAGAAGGATCTGGAGGCCGGAACGCTCGTGTTCCGGCCGTTGGCCGATGCACCGCTGCAGCAGGATCGCTTTGCCATTGTGACCTCGTCCATGCGCGCATTGGCGCTTGCGCCGGGCATGTTCTTCGATCACGCCGTGATCACGTTGAAGGATCATTTGCCGACGATTGATGCCATTTAGGCATCGATAGACTTCGCAAATGGTTCTATGTTCTGCGTCGCTTTTGCGGCAACCTGATCACCGTTGCCCTGCGGCAAACGGCCGCGACAGACGGCGCGCACCAAGCGCAACGCAGGACGATGCCAGAGGGAGAATGAAGGATGGGGCGTTTGACGACGCACGTGCTGGATACGGCGTTGGGCCGTCCGGCGGCTGGACTGGTGATCGAGCTTTGGGCCGTCGAGCCGAAGCCGTCACGCCTGCGCCGGGTCGAGACCAACTCGGATGGCCGCGTTGATGGCGCGATCCTGGAGGGGGCCGAGTTTGGCCCCGGCATCTATGAGCTGCGTTTCTTCGCCGGAGACTACCTGAAGGCCAGCGGCGCAACCCTTACCGAACCGCTGTTCCTCGATATCGTTCCGATCCGCTTTGGCATTTCTTCCGCACGTGACCACTATCACGTGCCTTTGCTGCTCTCGCCTTATGGCTATTCCACCTATCGGGGCAGCTGAGCCATGCGCGACACGATCCGCTTCCTGCGTGCTGGCACTGTTGTCGAACTCACCGATGTCGGCCCGATGGACACCGTTCTCGACTACCTGCGCCTCAGGGAACGGGCAACCGGCACCAAGGAGGGCTGCGGCGAGGGCGACTGTGGCGCCTGCACCGTTGCCCTTGGCCGTCTGGTGAATGGCAAGCTGGTGTATCAACCCGTCAACTCCTGCATCCAGCTCCTGGGCATGTTCGATGGCGCCGAACTGGTGACGGTCGAAGACCTGAGCGCTGATGGCAAGCTGCATCCGGTCCAGAAGGCAATGCGCGACCTGCACGGCTCGCAATGCGGTTTCTGTACTCCGGGCTTCATCATGAGCCTGTTCACGCTGTATCACGCCGAAGGCATGGAACGGAGCCGCAAGGCGGTGACCGACTGGCTTGCCGGAAACCTGTGCCGGTGTACCGGTTATCGTCCCATCATCGATGCGGCCCTTGCGTCCTGTTTTGATGCCGCTGACGATGCCTTTGCCTGGCGCGCCAGTGAGACCCGCGATGCCCTGCGCCGTCTTGCCGACTCGCGCGATGTGTTCCTCGGCTCGTCGGAGAGTTTCTTTGCAGCCCCGGCGACGGCCGAGGGGCTTGCCGTCATCTACAGCCAGCACCCGGACGCGACCTTGGTTGCCGGGGCAACAGATGTCGGGCTTTGGATTACCAAGGGCTTGCGCATGCTGCCGAAGATCATTCATCTCGGCCGTGTTTCCGGCATGACCCGGATCGAGGAGACACACGATGGCGTGTTTCTTGGCGCTGCCGTAACCTATAGCGCCGCCGAACCGGCCCTGACCCGAATCTCGCCGGACCTCGGCGAGTTGCTGCGCCGTATCGGTTCAAAGCAGGTCCGCGCCTCTGGAACCATCGGCGGCAATGTTGCCAATGGTTCGCCCATCGGTGACACGCCGCCGGCTTTGATCGCGCTTGGCGCCAGGGTGGAGTTGCAGCAGGGCGAAGATCTCCGCGTCTTGCCGCTCGAGGACTTCTTCCTCGACTATGGCAAGCAGGACCGCAAGCCGGGAGAGTTTGTTGCCGGCTTGTTCGTTCCCCGGCTTGAGGCCGAGCATTTCTATCGCTGCTACAAGATCTCGAAGCGCTTCGATCAGGATATTTCTGCCGTGATGGGGGCCTTTCGTCTGACGATTGTTGACAGTCTGGTTCATGAGGCCCGCATCGCCTTCGGCGGCATGGCGGCAACGCCGAAGCGCGCGTCCGGGACGGAAGCAGCCCTGGTCGGAGCCAGCCTTGATGATCCGGCGACCTGGGGTGCCGCGATCCGGGCGCTGACCATGGATTACAAGCCGATCACCGACATGCGGGCCAGCGCGGACTACCGCACCGAGGCGGCGCGGGCCCTGCTCGTCAAGGCGCTGATGGAGGCCTGCGGTGCGACGGAACCGCTTCGCCTGAAGGGCGCGGCCCATCAGGAAGGGGGCGACAATGAACGCGCCGCATGACACCCGCCAGATGGCGTCCGGCTTGGTCCATGTCCACAAGTCGCTGCCGCATGACAGCGCCGAAAAACATGTCACCGGCTCGGCGACCTATATCGATGACATGGTCGAGCCGCAGGGCCTTCTGCATGTGGTGCCCGGATGGGCGCGGCAAGCAGCCCGTGGACGCATTCTCGCCATGGACCTTGAAGCGGTCCGCAAGGCCGAAGGGGTCGTCACTGTCCTGACCGCTCGGGACGTCCCCGGCCTCAATGACTTTTCACCCTCCATTGGCGGTGACCCCGTCCTGGCGACGGACGAGATCCTGTTTCACGGACAGGTTCTCTTTGCCGTCGTCGCGACGTCTCGCGATGCCGCCCGGCGGGCGGCCCGGCTTGCCCGGATCGAAGTTGCCCCTGAAACCCCGGTCATCACCGTCGAGGATGCCGTAGCCGCAGACGTCACCGTGCTGCCGGACTATCAGTTCCGCCGTGGTGATCCCGAGGCCGCCCTTGCCAGCGCCGAGCGCCGCCTGTCCGGATCGTTCCACATCGGCGGACAGGAACATTTTTATCTCGAGGGCCAGGTCGCACTGGCCCTGCCGGGCGAAGACCGCAGCATGCTGGTCCATACTTCGACGCAGCATCCGACCGAAGTCCAGCATGTCGTTGCCAAGGTGCTGGCCGTCCCCGACGCGCTTGTAACAGCAGAAATCCGCCGCATGGGAGGCGGCTTTGGTGGCAAGGAGAGCCAGGCGAACCAGTGGGCCTGTCTTGCCGCTTTGGCAGCAAGGGTAACCGGCCGCCCTTGCAAGATCCGCCTCGACCGCGATGACGACATGATCATGACCGGCAAGCGGCATGATTTCCGGGTCGACTGGGCTGTTGGCCATGATGACAGCGGCCGCATCCGCGCCGTGGACATGACCCTTCTGGCACGCTGCGGCTATTCGGCCGACTTGTCGCTCGGCGTTGTCGACCGCTCGATGTTCCATTCCGACAGCAGTTATTTCTATCCGGATGCGGTGATCCGGTCGCGGCGGCTGCGCACGGATACCTGTTCCAATACGGCGTTTCGCGGCTTTGGCGGACCGCAGGGGATGCTGGCAGCAGAGCGGATGGTCGATGCCATAGCCATCACGCTGGGACTTGATCCGCTTGAAGTGCGCAAGCGCAACTTCTACGACGGCACCCGCAACCTGACGCCCTACGGCATGCCGGTCGAGGAATGGCAGACCTTGCACAGGATTGTGGAGCAGCTCGAGGACAGCGCCGGCTACTGGCAGCGTCGCCATGAGGTTCGCGCGTTCAATGCTCGCAACCATGTGCTCAAAAAGGGCCTGGCCCTGACGCCAGTCAAGTTCGGCATTTCCTTCACGCTGAAACATCTCAATCAGGCCGGTGCGCTGGTGCATCTCTATACCGACGGCTCGGTGCATCTGAACCACGGCGGCACCGAGATGGGGCAGGGGCTCTACCAGAAGGTGGCGCAGGTGGTGGCCGATGAACTGGGGGTGACGCTCGACAAAGTCGCGATCACCGCAACGACAACGGCCAAGGTGCCCAACACCGGCCCCACGGCGGCTTCTTCTGGAACGGACCTCAACGCCATGGCCGCGCGCAATGCGGCCCGCACGATCCGCGACCGTCTGGTGGCCTTTGCCGCCGAGCGCTACACCTGCCCACCTGAGGCCGTCGTCTTCCGCCGCAACCGGGTGATTGCCGGCGATGTTGAAATCTCGTTGGCAGAGCTTGCCCGGGCCGCTCACCAGGCCCGCATTCACCTGTCCGATGCCGGCTTTTACGCCAGCCCGAAGATCACCTGGGACCGGGAGACCGCCAGTGGCCGCCCGTTCCTCTATTTCGCCTATGGTGCGGCGATGAGCGAGGTGACCATCGACACCATGACCGGTGAAATGGTCGTCGACCGGGTCGACGTGCTGCATGATGTCGGCCATTCGCTCAATCCGGCCATCGATATCGGCCAGATCGAGGGCGGATTTGTGCAAGGTATGGGCTGGCTGACGACAGAGGAACTGGTCTGGGACGCGCAAGGCCGGCTGCGCACCCATGCGCCATCGACCTACAAGATCCCGACTGCATCCGATATTCCGGCCCATTTCGATGTGCAATTGTTCGACAGTCCCGGCAATCCTGAGGAAACCATCTACCGCTCCAAGGCGGTCGGCGAACCGCCGGTCATGCTGGCCAATTCCGTGTTCTGCGCCATAACGGATGCAATTTCCTCCCTGCGTCCCGGCCATGTTCCCCCGCTTTCTGCGCCGGCAACGCCGGAGGCGATCCTGAAGGCGGTTCGCGCGATGAAGTCGGGAGTGGCCGTATGAACCTGTGGAGCCGGATTGCCGACTGCATCGCCCGGGATGGGGCCTGCGCCCTGGTCACGGTGGCGGAGGTAGCCGGCTCGGCGCCGCGGGAAGTGGGTGCCCGCATGATCGTACGAGGCGATGGCGGCCTGTCGGGTACGATCGGGGGCGGAACGCTCGAGTTCGAGGCGATCCGCTGGGCCCGGGCGGCGATTGCAGATGGACGGAGCGACCTTGCCCTGCGGCGGGTTTCGCTCGGGCCTGACCTCGGCCAATGCTGCGGCGGGCGGGTCGAGGTTGCGATTGAAGCCTTTTCGGTCAAAGACTTGGCAGAAGTTGCTGCTCTGGCTGAGCGCGAGGCGATGGGGGGACGGTTTCTGACCCGGCGCGATCCCCTCACGGGGCAGCGCGAGGTCTTGACGATGAACGCCGCCACTCCTGCTGCCGCCTTTGTTCGGGCCGATGACGGCAGTGTGCTGGAGTGGTTCGGCACATCGGAGCGGCCGGTCTGGCTGTTCGGGGCCGGGCATGTCGGACGGGCGGTGGTTCTGGCCTTGGCGCCGTTGCCGTTTGCGGTAACCTGGATCGACAGCCGGGCGGAGATGTTCCCGGTGGCGATGCCGGGGCAGTTGACCTGCATGGCCCATGACCGGCCGGCAGAACTGGTGGACAAGGCCCCGCAGGATGCCTTTATTTTAATCATGACGCATTCGCATGCGCTGGACGAAGATATTGCGGCAGCGGCCTTGCGGCTTGGCAGGTTTGCGTATGTCGGGGTCATCGGCAGCGCGACCAAGCGGGCACGATTTGTCAGCCGGCTTGGCAAACGCGGCCTCGCCCCTGCGGCAGTTTCGGCCATGGTCTGCCCGGTCGGGGCAACAGGACCGAAGTCAAAACTGCCAGCCGCAATCGCGGCGTCAATCGCCGTCGAACTGCTGGTCAAAAATGAGGCAGCAAACGGGGAAACCTTATCCAATCAAACCCTTGCGCTCAGCTTTGGGCTCAGACAATAACACGGCCAAGCGTGGGAACTTATGGGGGACGGCGTGGACAGCAGCACGGTAGAGGCAGAAAAGGGCTCGCACAATGCCCCGCCAAGCGGCGGTGGGCAGCGGCGTGCCGGTGCTGAGATCCTTCTATCTGCGCGGGGCATTACCAAGCGCTTTGGCACGATTGCAGCCAATTCCGATGTGGATCTGGTCATCAACAAGGGCGAGATCCACGCGCTTCTGGGGGAGAACGGCGCCGGCAAGTCGACGCTGGTGAAGATCCTCTACGGGGCACTGCAACCGGATGCGGGCACCGTCACCTGGCAGGGCAGGGACGTTCGGGTGGGGTCACCGGCGGTTGCACGCGCCCTTGGCATCGGCATGGTGTTCCAGCATTTCTCGCTGTTCGAAGCCTTGAGCGTGTCGGAGAATATCGCGCTTGCACTGGACAAATCCGGGTCAAATCGCAGCCTTGGTGAGAGAATTCGCACCGTATCGCGCACCTACGGCCTGCCGCTCGACCCCGATGCGCTTGTCGCCGATCTGCCCGTCGGGATCCGCCAGCGCATCGAGATCGTCCGCTGCCTGCTGCAAGAGCCGCAGCTGATCATCATGGACGAGCCGACCTCCGTCCTGACCCCGCAGGAAGCCGATGACCTGTTCCTGACACTGCAGCGCCTCGCCTCGGAAGGCTGCGCAGTGCTCTACATCAGCCATCGTCTGGAGGAGGTCCAGCGCATCTGCCACCACGCCACGATCCTGCGCCATGGCAAGGTGGTAAGCGAATGTGATCCGACGCAGGAGACCGCCGGTTCTCTTGCCCGGATGATGGTCGGGGCGGACATTGCCCACGTGGCCGCAACCTCCCGCCCGGATGGCACCGCGCCGGTGCGACTTGCCGCACGGGACCTGAGCCTGGCCCCGGCGACGCCGTTTGCGGTCGCCCTCAACGGGGTGTCGATCGAGGTCAAGGCGGGGGAAGTGGTGGCGATTGCCGGGGTTGCCGGAAATGGCCAGGGAGAACTGTTCGATGCCCTGACCGGCGAACGTCGGACCCGGGCCGGAATGGTCGAGATCGATGGCAGCCCGTGCGGTCATGAGGGCATCACGAGGCGACGCCGGCGCGGCGCGGCGTTTGTTCCGGAGGAACGGCTCGGTCACGGTGCAGTGCCGGGGTTCCGCCTGTCGTCCAACATTCTGCTGACCCGTCATGCCACGGATGATGGCCTGGTCAAGGGCGGTCTTGTCGCCTTCGGGCGGATCGGCGACATGGAGAAGCGGATCAAGCAGGTCTATGACGTGCGCATGTCGCATGACGATCCGGAGGCCCGCTCGTTGTCGGGCGGTAACCTGCAGAAGTTCGTCGTGGGGCGCGAGTTGAGCCGCAATCCGGGTGTCCTGATCGTGAACCAGCCAACCTGGGGCGTGGACGCAGGCGCTGCGGCCCTTATCCGCCAGGCCCTGGTGGACCTGGCGCGCAAGGGGTCTGCGGTCCTCGTCATCAGCCAGGATCTGGATGAGATTTACGAGATCGCCGACCGGATCGCCGTCATTTCGCGCGGATATCTGTCCGACCTGGATGTGACGGCGAACATGACCCGGGAGCGGATTGGCCTGCTGATGGCGGGTGGGGCAGAGGCCACCGATCGCTCGGATAGAGGAGCGGCATGATGCGCATCCTCCTTGTCAAACGGTCCGAACACAGCCAGCTGATGGCCGGCCTGTCGCCGGTGATCGCGGTGATGCTGACCATGATTTCGGCTGGTATCCTGTTCGCCGTCGCCGGGCATGATCCCGGTCTGGCGCTGTTCAAGTTCTTCATCGAGCCGATGACCGACCTCTGGTCCTTGCAGGAGCTGCTGGTCAAAGCGGTGCCGCTGGTGCTCATCGCTTGCGGCCTGTCGATCTGCTACCTGTCCAACAACTGGAACATCGGAGCTGAAGGTCAGTTTGTAATGGGCGCGTTAGCTGGGTCCGTGCTGCCGATCCTGTTTCCTGCCTTCGCGAATGGCCTGACCCTGCCCTTGATGCTGCTGCTCGGGGCTGCTGGAGGGGCACTCTACGCGCTGATCCCGGCGCTGCTGAAAACCCGGTTCAACACCAACGAGATCCTCGTCAGCCTGATGCTGGTCTATGTGGCGAACCTGACGCTGGACTACCTCGTCCGTGGCCCCTGGCGCGATCCCGCCGGGTTCAATTTCCCCGAATCCGCGTTGTTTTCGGCCTCGGCCATGCTGCCGACCGTTGGCGATGGCCGGCTGTCGGTGTCGCTCTATGTCGCCATCGCCGTTGCCGTCCTGCTGTCGCTGCTTCTGGGCCGGACGCTGAAGGGCTTCGAGATCCGGGTGCTTGGCGAAAGCCCGCGTGCGGGCAGCTTTGCCGGTTTCTCGCAGAAGCGGATGACCATCTTTGCCTTCATGGTCTCTGGCGGTCTTGCCGGCCTTGCCGGGATCATGGAAGTGGCCGGTTCGCTTGGCCAGCTGCAGCCGACGATTTCACCGGGCTATGGCTTTACCGCGATCATCGTCGCCTTCCTTGGCCGGCTCAATCCGCTTGCCATTGTCGTGGCCGGGTTTGTCCTGGCGCTCAGCTACATCGGCGGCGAAGGCGTGCAGGCCTCCATGGGCATCTCGGACAAGATCGCCAGTGTCGTCCAGGGCATGCTGCTGTTCTTCGTGCTCGCCTGCGACACGCTGATCCTCTACCGGATCAAGCTGCAATTCGGCCAGACTGCCAAGGGAGGCCACGCCCATGTTTGAAGCCATCCTCCTGACTGTCATCACCGCGGCAACGCCGCTGCTGCTGGCGGCCATCGGCGAACTGGTGGTGGAACGCTCCGGCGTCCTGAACCTCGGGGTCGAGGGCATGATGATCATGGGCGCGGTGACCGGCTTTGCCGTGGCCAATCTCACCGGCTCGGGCACGCTCGGCATCCTCGGAGCCATCGGCGCCGGGATGGCACTGTCGGCGCTGTTCGGGTTTCTGGTTCTGGTGCTGGTCACCAATCAGGTGGCCACGGGCCTTGCCCTGACGCTGCTGGGGCTTGGCCTGTCCGGCCTGATTGGCGAAGCCTTCATCGGTGTTCCGGGTCTCAAGCTGGAAAAGCTGGATGTGCCGTTCCTGACCGATCTGCCCTTCATCGGTCCGGTGATCTTCGGCCAGGATCCGATTGTCTACATGTCCGTCGCTATCGTCATCGCCGTGTCCTACACGCTGGCACGGACGCGGGCCGGACTGGTGCTGCGGGCAGTGGGCGACAACCATGCCTCGGCGCATGCGCTTGGCCTGTCGGTGCTGAAGGTGCGGTTCCTCGCGGTGCTGTTCGGTGGCGCCTGTGCCGGTCTTGCCGGCGGCTACATGTCGCTCGCCTATACACCGCAATGGGTGGAAAACATGACGGCGGGGCGCGGCTGGATTGCGCTGGCGCTTGTGGTCTTCGCCTCCTGGCTGCCCTGGCGGGTGGTGATCGGCGCTTACCTGTTCGGAACAGTCACCGTGCTCACGTTCCATGCCCAGGCCGTTGGCGCCGGCGTGCCGTCGCAGCTCTTGTCGAGCCTGCCCTATATCGCCACCATCCTCGTGCTGGTGCTCATCTCCTCGAACCGCCGCCTGACGCTGGTGAACACGCCCGCGTGCCTAGGCAAGCCGTTCGTTCCCGATCGCTGACCGCTGTGTCAGCCGCCGGGGCCGTCGCGGTCCGGTCCCGGATGCGATCACCGTGATCCGCTAAAGCTTCTATCCGAAGTCCCAAACCAAAGGGGAAGTGTCACAATGAAGAACATCCTGAAAGCTGCTGTCGCGGCTGTCGCTCTTTTCGCTGCCGGCTCTGCCGCCCAGGCCGCTGACCTGAAGGCCTGCTTCATCTACGTCGGCCCTGTCGGCGACTTTGGCTGGTCCTATCAGCATGACCAGGGCCGTCAGGCCATGGAAAAGCATTTCGCCGGCAAGGTGGAGACGGCCTATCTGGAAAGCGTGCCGGAAGGGGCTGACGCTGAGCGTGCCATTGAGCGCTTCGCCCGCGAAGGCTGCGGCATCATCTTCACCACCTCCTTCGGCTACATGAACCCGACCCTCAAGGTTGCGCAGAAATATCCGAATGTGAAGTTCGAGCATGCGACCGGCTACAAGACGGCCGAGAATGTCGCGACCTACAACTCGAAGTTCCACGAGGGCCGCTACATCCTCGGCCAGATCGCAGCCAAGATGTCGACGAAGGGCACTGCCGGCTACATCGGCTCGTTCCCGATCCCCGAAGTCGTTTCCGGCATCAACTCGTTCCTGCTCGGCGCCCAATCCGTCAATCCGGACTTCAAGGTCAAGATCGTCTGGGTCAACTCCTGGTTCGATCCGGCCAAGGAAGCCGATGCGGCCAAGGCCCTGATCGACCAGGGCGCGGACATCATTTCGCAGCACACCGATTCCACCGCCCCGCTGCAGGTGGCGGCCGAGCGCGGTGTGATGGGCTTCGGCCAGGCCTCCGACATGATCGCCTTTGCGCCGAAGTCGCAGCTGACTTCGATCATCGACGAGTGGGGTCCGTATTACATTGAACGGGTCCAGGCGGTTCTCGACGGCAAGTGGGAAAGCAAGCAGACCTGGCACGGCCTGAAGGAAGGCCATGTGGTCATGGCGCCCTACACGAACATGCCGGATGACGTCGCCGCACTGGCCAAGGAAACCGAAGCCAAGATCATCGCTGGCTGGGAACCCTTCACCGGCCCGATCACCAAGCAGGATGGCACGGAAGCGGCCGCTGCGGGTGTCCGTCTCGACGATGGCGCCATCCTTGGCATGAACTGGTACATCAAGGGCATCGACGACAAACTGCCGCAGTAAGCTGGCACGGGGCAGGGGCAGTGTTGGCGCCCCTGTCTGAGTGTCCCGGGATGTCCCCTTTGGCGGCACGATTACCCCCAGTGGTCATCCCCGCCTTGTGCGGGGATCCATCGGGCGTCGCGCCGGACCCTTTTGGTTGTTGTTCGCTCTGTGCGTGGGTGTGGATCCCCGCACAAGGCGGGGATGACGGCTGAGGGTGGAGAGACGCTGTGCGCGCGGACCCGCTTCGGGTGGTGGCTGGTGAGGGGTGGAGCCTGCTCACGGCGACGTAGTGTTCTTGCTCAAGCACCATCTGACGCATGAGCGGAGCATGTCTTCTGGCAGCTTGCCCCATCTCCGGCGTCATCCCCGCCTTGTGCGGGGATACATCGGGTGTCTCGCCGGGATCGGTTGGTGGTTGCTGGCTTTGTGCCTGGGGCTGGATCCCCGCACAAGGCAGGGATGACGGCTCAGGGTGGGGGAACCGCTGAGGGCGCGGACCGCTGAGGGTGGGGAACTGCTGAAGCTGATATGCCGCTGAAGGTGCCACCGGCGGTGAATGGCGGGATCGCAGGTTCCCTGCGTTGAATACAAGAACAAGATTTCCAGAGAGATTGCCATGCTGATGACCTTCGCTGCTGACTGGCTCAACCTGCTGCTTCGCTGGGCGCATCTGGTCGTCGGCATCGGCTGGATCGGGACTTCCTTCTATTTCATCGCGCTGGATCTGGCGCTGAAGAAGCGCGAAGGCATGCGCGAGGGCGTCTATGGTACGGCCTGGGAAGTGCATGGCGGCGGCTTCTACCACGTGGAAAAATTCACCGTTGCGCCGTCGTACCTGCCGCAGGACCTGATCTGGTACAAGTGGGAGGCCTATCTCACATGGGTCACCGGCTTTGCCCTGCTGGTGGTGCAGTATTACTTCAACGCATCGACCTATCTTATTGATCCATCAAAGCTTATCATGACCCCTGGAGAGGCTGTCGTGATCTCGGTGGCAAGCCTTGCCGCAGGCTGGTTCGCCTATGATGCCTTGTGCCGTTCGGCCATCGGCCGCAACACACCGCTGCTGGCCGGCTGTCTCATCGTCCTGATCCTGGGGGCCTCCTATCTGTTCACACAGGTGTTTTCAGGCCGTGGCGCGTTGATCCATGTAGGGGCCTTCATTGGGACGATCATGGCTGTCAATGTGTTCGGCGTGATCGTTCCGAACCAGAAGAAGATCGTCGGCAGCCTGCTGCGCGGGGAAGCGCCCGATCCGGCGCTTGGCCAGATGGGCAAGCAGCGCTCGGTGCACAACAACTACCTGACGCTGCCCGTGCTCCTGATGATGGTCTCGAACCACTATCCGATGCTGACCGGGCATCCGCATGCCTGGCTTCTGGTGGCGCTGGTCCTCGTCATCGGCGGCATGGTGCGCCACTTCCTCAACCGGCATGAGGCCGGTGACCCGTTCGCCCGTTACTGGTGGTCGCTGCCTGTGGCGGCGATCGGACTGGCGGCGGCCCTGGTGATGACTGCGCCGACCGACTATTCGGGCACCGCTACGGTGGCCGATGCGGAGGCGCTGAAGATCAGCCAGGCGCATTGCGTCATGTGCCACGCCGCGACGCCGACCCATGAAGGCTTCAGCGAGGCACCGAAGGAGGTGCGGCTGGAGACGGTTGCCGACCTCAGGCGCTACGCGGACCTGATCATGGCGCAGGCGGTGCAGTCCGATGCCATGCCGCTTGGCAACGAGACCGGCATGAGCGATGCCGAGCGGCAGACGCTCGGCGGCTGGATCGCGCAGCAGAAGTGAGGCGGGCAGGTCCGATGGGCGCAAAGCTGAGTATCGACGCCGTCAACGGCCTGAGCGCCGAGGCGTTTGTCACGCACTTCGGCGATGTGGCGGAACATTCGCCCTGGGTTGCGGAACTGGCAGCCACGCGCCGACCCTTTGCCAGCCGCGAGGCGCTGGTCGCGGCGTTTGACGCGGCCATGCAGGCGGCACTGCCGGAGCGGCAGCTGGCGCTGATCCGGGCGCATCCGGATCTGGCCGGGAAGGCGGCAATTGCCGGGAACGTGGCTGAGGATTCCAGAAAAGAACAGGCCGGGGCCGGTCTTGACCGGCTGAGCCCTGACGAGTTTGCCCGTTTCACGGCGCTCAATGACGCCTACAAGGACAAGTTCGGCTTTCCGTTCATTTTCGCAGTGAAAGGCGCGACCAAGGACATGATCCTGGCCGCCTTCGAGAGCCGGATCGGCAACGATCCAGCGACCGAGTTTGCAACCGCCCTGGCACAGATCGCGCGGATTTTCCGCTTTCGCCTGGAAGACCGCGTGGAAGATTGACCGATCCGGCCAGTCAGGGCTGCAAACAGATCCCCGGTCGTCATCCCGGGCGAGCGAAGCGAAGACCCGGGACCGCAGGGCCGAGGTTTCTCTGGATCTTGCGCGTTGAAATACAATTTAGACCCCGGCTCTCCGGTCCCGGCTCGGCGCTGCGCTTGGCCGGGATGACGTGGTGAGGCCGAGGTCTGGCCGGCGTGACGGGCTGAGCGGACGGCTCAGCCCTCGCGTTTCCAGATCAGGGGATAGGATTCCGGTGCGTCGTCGACGCCGTTGCAGTCCGTTTTCTCCCGCAGTTCCACCGCATCCCAGCCGATGCTCTCGCCTTCCAGGAACACCAGCTCATAGGTCTCGAAGCGGCCGCAGTCGCCGATCCCCCGGGACCTGGTGAAGGAGGTCAGGCGGGAAGTGGCAGGGTCGAACACCGGGCTGATGATCTCCGGATCGTCAGCCGGTTCACCGGTCGGCGGGCGCTGGAAGTGCAAGAGCGCGGTGTTGAGATCGCCGTCGAGGAGGATGGAATAGGCGTAGACGAAACTGCCCTGGTAGGCCCCGAGGAAACAGGGCAGTTCCCAGATGCCGCTGCGCTCGTCAATGCCGTAGAAGCGGCCGCCGATGCTTTCAAGTGTCTCGGCCAGCGGGCAGGCTGGACCTGCTGCGACACTTTCGACGACCCGGTCAGGGACATCGGCGAGGCTGTCTAGGGTCCGGGTTTCGGTAATCCGCACGAGCCGGTCGTCGGTGACGGTGGACTGCACCGTCTGGGTTTCTCCCGGACGCAAGGTGAGGCGATGTACCCCGGCAGCCGGATCGCGCGGGCCCTGGATCATCACCGCATCTGTGCGGCCGATGCGGCCCTGGGCGTCATCCATCAGGGCGAAGACGGGCGTGAAGCCGTCGAGCGAAACGGCGATCTCGGTCTGCTTGCCGTCCGGCATCTCGACCACGGCGGTGGCAGTGGCCGCTGCCTTCAGCGCCATCATCATCGGCTCGTTCGGCGTGATGCCGCCGAAGCGGACCTTGCCGTCCGAGGGCTCCTTGGTGATGTCACCGACCATGCGGTAGTCCTCGCTCGGCACCCAGAGGCGGAGCTTGCCACCGACCGGCGGGGTCAGGGAGGAGTGGAACTCCAGCACCATGTCCGAGGACGGATCGGCGGGGCGTTCCAGCGCCAGACGCAGAAAGTCATCCGCGCCGATGGCGATGAATGTGTCGGCAATACACGCGTTGTCAGTGTCGCAGGACAGCGTCCAGTCGCCATCCTGCAGCACCAGTTCGGTGGCCTGCAGCGGGAGTGAGGCAGCAAGTCCGGCAAGCCCGGCCAGAAGCAGCGTGCGAAAGGGCTGGCTGCGGGTCATAGGGCGGCCTCCGGGGCGAGCCGCTCGAAACGGCCATCCAGAAACTCATCCATCGGGCGGGCCCAGATCGTTCCCTCGTCGCCCTGGTACAAAAAGGCATCGGTGCCCGTCGCCTCGATGCGGCATTTGCCGAGGATGCGATAGACGCCTTGCGTCTTGCGGTGACGCCAGAGGCTGCCGCGCAGGGACGGGTCAAGACCATCGCTGGCAACCAAGAGATCTGGAGAACTGGTGCTCCAGGATGAAGCGCAGGACATGGCAGCTCCTTGTGGCCCGTCATGCCGGGCGTTGCACAAGTCATACGGCAGTCAAAGCTGCTTTAACAAGGCTCTGTGCTGAACCGTTGCTAGCGAAATGCAATCGGAATGGTGAAGGTCCAGCTGTCGCGGCGGGCGGCCGAAGGAATGGCCGGGAAGGGCGCGGCCCGGCGCACGGTTTCAAGCGCAGCCTCGTCCAGTTCAGGCACGCCGGAACTGCGGGCGACGCGGATCGAGGAGGCGCTGCCGCCCTTCGCAACGACGAAGGACACCAGTGTTTCACCGGTCAGGCGGCGGCGCTTGGCCGAGGGCGGATAGTAGAGCGCACGGCGAAGCGCGCGGCTGATCAGGCCGGGATAGTTGGTGACGTCGGAATTGCCTTCCGCATCGCCCGTGCCGATCCGTCCGGCGCCACCGGCGAGGGCGGTGACGTTCGACTGGCCGCCGGCTCCCCCTTGTGCGGGCGGGGCGGGGGCCTTGGCCTTGGCGGAAGCAGCCGGCGCCTTGGTTGCTTTCTTCGGCTTGGGCGCGTCAGCTTTTTTCGGCTCGGGCTTGGCAGGTTTCGGCTGTGCCGGCTCGGGCACGGGCTTGACCGCCTCGACGGGAGCCACGGATGCGAGCGGGGCAGGGGCAACGGCAGCGGCTACGGCGGAGACCGGCTCCGCGGGTTGCTGTGCGGCTGGGGCACTCGGGACTGTGGCAGCGAGTGCCAGCGTCGCAGTGGGATCAGCGGCGAGCGGCTCGGGCAAGATGACAGGCGCTGCGGCCGGCGGGGTGAGCTCCGCGGCAGGCTGCTGCGGTGCCGGCTCTATGGCAGCGACGGGGGGACGCGGGGCCTCGGCGGGCTTTACCGGCTCGGTGACCGGTTCGGTAACGGGCGGGGCGACGGGCGGCGTCTCGGCCGGTTGCGGCTGCGATTCAGGGTCCGTGGTCTCAGGGATGAGCGTGTCAGGCTGGGTTGCAGCGACAATCGTGTCGCTGGGGTCACCGGACTGAATGACGGTGTCAAAGGCCGTGCCGATATCCGCGCCGATCTGGACGCCGCCGCCGGCAAGCTGAGGCGTTTCGTCGCGCGTCAGGGCGATCACGCCGGCGCCGAGATGGAAGGTCAGCGACAGGCCGAGAGCGAGGCCAATGTGCCACGGCCGCAGTCTCATGGCGTGGTCCGCCGGGTGACGACCTTGACCCTTGCCGCGCCGGCCTGCTTGAGGGCATCGACGACCTCGACGAGCCTGCGGGCGTCCAACTCCCGGTCGGCGGCGAGAAGGATTTCAGGTGCATCTGTGGCAAGGCGCATGCGTCGGTCGGCGACGAAGGCGTCAGCGGTCATGTCCGCGCCACGGAAGGTCAGGCGGCCGTCGGCATGGGCGAACAGCGCATCGGGTGGCGGCAAGGACTCGGCGTCCCGGGCATCGGTCAAGGTAACGGCGCTGTCGAGCGGCGGGGCGATCTGGCCGGCGACAAGGAAGAAGATCAGCATCAGGAAGACGATGTTGATCAGCGAGATGGTGGTTTCCATCTTGCGCATCGGCTTGTCGCGGTTGAGGCGGATCACGTCGATAAGGTCCTTGTGGCAGATCAGCGGGCGATGGTGAGTGTCAGGTCGGTTCCCGACAACTGAGCGGACCGGCGCAGCGCCTCGACAGCATCGACCAGAGCCTGGGCATTGGCCCCCTCGCGCGGCAGGATCATCGAGGATTTTGCACCCTTTGCGAGGAACCCCGTCAGTCGGGCATCAACCGCATCCGGGCCAACGAATTCGCCGTTGATGCGCAGGCCTTCTCCGGAAACGATGACGAGAATGTCGGGTGCTGCCGCAACGCCGCTGCTGCCTGCCTTGCCCGTGCCGCCAAAGTCGACAGACCCAAAGCGGGTGAAGGTCGAGGACAGCATGAAAAACAGCAGAAGCAGGAAGATAACATCGATCAACGATGTCATCGACAGAGGCTTGCGGCGAGGGAGCTGCTTGTCAATGTGCATGCGAGGCCCGGATCGCGACGGCTGGCGCCTGACCGAGAGCAACCGGTGCGACGGTCGCGGTCTGATGGGCAAGGCCCGGCGTCCCGGGCAGGGCGACAAGGATTTCGGCGCAGATGGTTTCGATCGCCACGCGCTCGCTCTCGACCCAGCTCTCGAACATCGACAGGATGGCCGAGACCGGCATGGCGACCGCAAGACCGGCAGCGGTGGTCAGGAGCGCGACCCAGATACCTCCGGCCAGAAGCGACGGATCGACGGAACTGCCTGCAGATTGCAGCGACTGGAAAGCCTCGATCATGCCGATCACGGTGCCGAAGAGGCCAAGCAGCGGAGCCAACTGGGCGATGGCATCGAGCGCCTTGAAGCCACCTTGCAGGCCATGCAGACGCGCCGTGGCGATGCGGGCAATCTCGGTCTCGATGTCGGACCGGTCCATGCCGCCGGCCAGAGACAGATGCATGGCATTGGCAACGGCCTCTTCGGCAGCGCCCGCCGGCTTGTCGAGAAGGCTTGCAGCTTCCCGCTTGCGGCCCTGCCGCCACAGGCGGGCGGCAAGGCGGGCCCGTCCGGGACGCGCCGTGCGGCTTGTGCCAAACTGGACAAGCTTCAGCAGGATGATGGCGAGCGCCGCGACCGACATCAGCGCGATCAGGACGACGACCGGACCACCGAGGTCCAGAAGATCCGTAACAGGTTGCAGCAGGGCGGCGCTCAGCATGGCAGATATCCTACTTGTTGAAGTTGATGGGCGTGCGGGAGGCGGTGGACAGCGGGGCAGCGCAGAGCGGCGAGGCGGCCGTGGCACCGCTGCAGCCTGAAGCGCCGTTGACCAGGATCGAACCAATGCTCTCGCAGGTCCCCCCCGGGATCTGGAACTGGCGAACCACGGTCTTTTCCTCCGGCAGCGCGCCGAAGTCGAACACCGTCATGCGGTCCACCAGCCCCTCCTTGTCGAAGAGCACGAACTCGAAGCCGGCCGAGGGCAGCGCCGCGCCGGTGGCGTTGCTGGCCACGAAGGTCAGCAGGCATCCGTTGCTCGCGGCGGCGGCCTTGTTCAGCTCCAGTGTCACGCCCTTGCCATCCGCCGCATGGGCCGGATTAGCAAGGAGGGCCGCAACGGTGAGGGAAACGGCGGCAAAGACTTCCAGTTGACGTGCAAATCGCATTCTTACCACCCGAACTGCTTGTTGACGGTGAGCTTGAACGTCCGCCCCCGGCCGTCATCGCCGGCGAGGTTGTTGCGGTAACGCTTGTCGAAGATGTTGTCGACGGAGGCACGGACTTCCCAGCCCTTGAACTGGGTCGCCTCATCGCCCTTCCAGCCGATGAAGGCGTCATGGACGGCGTAGCCCGCGAAGGGCCCGGTGGTCTGTCCGGTCGAGATGGAGGTCGCGAACTGGCCGCGCCAGCCGAAGGACAGGTTGTAGTCCGGAACCCGCGCGCCGAGGGTCACAGCGACCGTGTCAGCCGGGATCGAAGCGAGGGTCTTCTTCGTCTTCTCGTCCTTGCCGCGAATGATGCTGTAGGCGAAGTTCGCAAAGGCATAGCGCGACTGATAGTCGGCCTCGAACTCGACGCCGTAGATGCGGGCCTGGTTGATGTTGACGTAATAGGGGACAGGCACGCGCAGATTGTTCTGCGGGTTCGTGGCGATCAGATTGGTCAGATCGTTGTAGAAGCCGGTCGTCTTGAACTGCAGCGCGTCGCCATCCTGGATCAGATCCTTGCCAGACACGGCAAAGCCGGCCTCGTAGTTGAGCGACTCTTCCTTCTTCAGGCCAAGGCTGGCCGTCCGGCCGCCGGGATAAGTGGAGCCTGGACGGGTCGGCTTTGCGGCCGTCGAGAACAGTTCATCCAGCGTCGGCAGGCGCTCGGTGCGGGCGAGCGATCCGAAGACCGAGAAGCTCTCGGTGAACTTGTACATGGCCGCGATCTTGGGCGAGAAAGCGAGATCCGACTGCGAGCGGGCGCCCGGGATGCGGCTGTCGGGCTCGAGCGAGACGTAATCGAGACGGACGCCGGGAATGATCGTCAGCTTCTCGTTCCAGATGAATTCGTTCTGCAGGAACACGCCGATCTTGCGGTCGGTGCCTTCCGGATGGAAATCGACCCAGCCGGTGCCGCCCTTGGTCTTGCCGGTCCGCTGCTGATAGGACAGCTGGGTGCCGAGCGTCAGGAAATTGGCGAAGCTGTCGCCGGTCGTCTCGAACGTGTTCTCCAGCTTGGCCTGCCAGGTGCGGTAGCCGTATTCGCTGTCATAGAAAAGCGTGGAAGGGATGCGCGCCGTCGAATTGTCCTGGACAACCTGCGTGTCGGACACCGACAGGTTCAGTTTCAGATCGAGGAACGGATTGCCCTGCGCCGGGTTTTCATAGGCAAACACCAGCGTCTGGTCGGTGATCTCGCGGTCGATGTTGCCGAAGTCATTGACGGTGCGGTTCTGGGCATAGGACGTGTCGTCCGCGTCGCTCTGCCAGCGCTGATAGGACAGGCGGACGCTCTGTTCGTTGTTGTCACCGAAATGATGGGTGACTTTGGCGAGGCCCGAGAACGCCTCGAAGCCCGAGCCGGGGACCTTGGTGCCATAGCCGGTGAGATAGTCATTGGCGCGGCGGAAATTGCCGTTGACCAGAACGTCCGTCTGCTCGCCAAGGCGCGCAGCCAGGATGGCGGATGTGCTGAGGCCTTCCTTGTTGGAATCGAGCATCGACTTCAGCCGCAGCGCGACCTTTTCGTTCGGCGACAGGAAGTCGGAGGCATCCTTGGTGACGAAGTTGATCACGCCGCCGAGGGCGCCGGACCCATACAGGGTGGACGATGCCGGTCCGCGCAGCACCTCGACCTGCTTGTAGAGCTCGGGATCTGAGAAGAACGAGCCCATGTTGTACTGTTCGTAGAACTTGGTCGCGCCATCCACGGTGATGATGATGGTCGATTCGTCCGAGGCATTGGCCGCGCCGACGCCGCGAATGTTGAAGCCCTGTCCGCCGACGCGGTCGGTGCCGATGATCGTCACGCCCGGCGTCTGGCGAAAGATGTCGCCGATGGTGATGGCCTGTTCGTCGTCGATCTGTTCCTGGTCGATGACCGTGACCGCCTGAGGCGTGTCGATGGCAACCTTTTCGCGGCCGGCGCCGACTACGAGGCGCTGCAGCGCTGTGGCCTGGGTCTCGGTCTTTGCGGCCGGTGAGGGCGCTGGCGCTGCCTGTTGTGCCAGCGCAGAATGGGTCACCGTCAGTGCCAGAAGGGCGACACCGCCCATCAGAAATGTCGCATGCTTGCGCGCCATCGTCATTGCATCAACCCCTGCAGACGGACTGGCTGGCGCGAGCTTGCTTGTCCCTGAAACTGTTTGTCATTCCTGAATATCGCATTCAGGTATTGCGGTCGATACAAAAGATGAATATTCAAGTCAACTATTGAAAGAGCCCTGCAGCGCGCCTTTGCCATCCGGCGTGGCTGCAGCGTCACAATGAGGACCGGCAAGAGCCGAACCCCGCCAGGTCATCCCCAGCTAGAAGGACGATCCGGCCGGTCCCCGTACACATAATGTCCCGACGGACATGAATTCACGGCCCGTGCTGAGCCGCCTTGACCGGTTGCCGCGCGAACAAGAGGGGATAGCCATGACCACAAACCAGAGCCTTGTTTCGGGCGATGTTTCGGCGCAGCGTCCGGGACCGGAGGCCATCCGCGCGGCTGTTGCCGCCCATCCGGAGCGCCGCGAGCGGGACCTTGCCCAGGACCTGGGCGTCAGCGAAGCCGAACTGGTTGCGGCCTTCTGCGGCGAGGGCGTGATCCGCCTGACACCGTCCCTGTCCGGGATCTGCAACGGCATGAAGGCCGTGGGCGAAGTGATGGCCCTAACGCGCAACGAAAGCGCCGTGCATGAGAAGATCGGGCCGTTCGAGAAGTTTGTCGATGGCAGCCGTGCGGCCATGATGCTGGGCAGTGCCATCGACACGCGCATGTTCCCGGCCCATTGGGTGCATGCCTTTGCGGTGGAAAAGCCGGGGGACTCCGGCCCGCGCCGCAGCATCCAGGTGTTCGACGCCCATGGCGATGCTGTGCACAAGATCCACCTACGGGCTGCCTCCAATGTGTCGGCCTTCGAGGCGCTGGTCAAAGACCTCACCCATCCGGACCAAAGTGCGGGGCTGGGCACCGTGCCGGTTGCGGCGCTGCGTCCGGAGCGGCCGGCGCTGGACACGTCCAAGGCCGCCGAATTGCGGCGGCGCTGGAGCGCGATGACCGATACGCATCAGTTCTTCGGCCTGCTGCGCGACATGGACCTGCACCGGCTGAACGCGTTTGAACTGGTCGGCGAGGACTGGGCCTGGAGGGTCGATGGCAATGCGGTGCGTGCAATGATGCGGCTGGCGGCGGACAACGACATCCCGATCATGTGCTTTGTCGGCAGCCGGGGCTGCATCCAGATCCATTCGGGGCCGGTGAGCCAGATCAAGGAAATGGGGCCGTGGATCAATGTCCTCGATCCGACCTTCCACCTGCATCTGCGGCTCGATCACATTGCCGAGGTCTGGGCCGTGCGCAAGAACGCCGACAACGGGCATGTCACCTCGCTCGAGGCCTTTGACGCCGATGGCCAGCAGATCATCCAGTTCTTTGGCCTGCGCAAGGAAGGCCGCGAGGAGCGCTCCGACTGGCGCGACCTGATCGAGCACCTGCCGCGCGTCGGCCAGCTTGCGGTCGCCTGAGGGGGGAGGGAACGATGCGTCCAGTGGTTTCTTTCTCCCGCCCGAAGGCGGCGGCCCTGATTGCTGCGGCTGTGCTGAATGTCGGCCTGGCCCTGAGCCTGTCGTCCGCCTGGGCCGCCGAGACCTCGGATCTGACCGGTGCGAAGCGCATCGTGTCGATCGGCGGTTCGGTCACCGAAATCGTCTATGCGCTGAAGGCCGAAGACCGGCTGGTGGCACGGGACAGCACCAGCACCTATCCGCCGGAAGCAATGAGCCTGCCGGATGCGGGCTATATTCGGGCGCTCAATGCCGAAGGCGTGCTCGGCGTGTCGCCGGATGCGATCCTGGCGCTGGAAGGCAGCGGTCCGCCGGAGGCGCTGGATGTGCTGAAGAAGGCCGGGATTCCCTTGGCCATGGTGCCGGAAAGCTTCACCGCAGAGGGAATCCTGGCAAAGATCGACCGGGTCGGTGCGGCCCTCGGGCTTCAGGACGAAGCGGCGACTTTGGCGGCAGCCGTCCGGGCTGATCTTGCCGCTGCGACGGCCGAGGCCGATGGCATGCCGGAGAAGCCGCGGGTGCTGTTCGTCCTGTCGATGAATGGCGGGCGCGTGCTGGCCTCGGGCAAGGACACGGCGGCCGACGGCATCATCCGCATGGCCGGTGCCGTCAACGCGGTCGAGGCCTTTGCCGGCTACAAGCAGCTGACCGATGAGGCGATTGCCGACCTCAGGCCCGATGTGGTGCTGATGATGGACCGGGGCGGGCAGCATGATGCCAAGGCAGACGAGCTTTTCGCCCATCCCGCCCTTGCCCTGACCCCGGCCGCCAAGACACGCCGCGTGGTGCGGATGGACGGTCTGTATCTGCTCGGCTTCGGTCCACGCACGGCCGGTGCGGTGCGCGAGCTTGCCGCTGCCCTGCGCCGTCCCGGGACGGCGGCGCAATGACGCTCGCCTCCAGCGCTGCCGCGTTTTCGCCGGTCCGCCGGACCAGGATCGAGGGTGACCGTGCTCCCCGCGCACGCGTTGCCCTCGTCCTGCTGGCGGCCTCACTGGTGCTCGTGATGATGGGTGCGGTCTCGATTGGTTCGACGGGCTGGGCCAATGGCGAGGCGCTGCGGTTGATCCTGTCGGGCGAACGGCCGACGGACAATCCCTTGCTGCTGCGGGACATCATCGTGCTGGCGGACATCCGCTTGCCCCGTGTCATCATGGCCGCGCTGATCGGCGCCTCGCTGGCCGTCTCCGGTGCAGTGATGCAGGGGCTGTTCCGCAATCCGCTGGCGGATCCCGGCATTGTCGGTGTGTCGGCTGGCGCAGGACTTGGCGCGGCGTTGATGATCGTGCTGGGCGGCGGTGTGCTGGCACCGGTTTTCGGGCTCTTCGGCAATCACGCCGTCTCGGTTGCCGCCTTCCTCGGCGGGCTGGCGTCGACGATGCTGCTCTACCGGATCGGCACGCGCGGCGGTTCGACCAACATTGCCACCATGCTGCTGGCCGGCATCGCGCTGGGGGCCCTGGCGGGCGCCGCTCTTGGGCTGCTGGTGTTTGTGGCGGATGACCGCGCCTTGCGCGATCTGAGCTTCTGGGGACTTGGCTCGGTGGCGGGAGCTACATGGGACAAGATCCTCACCGCCGGTCCGGTCATTGCGCTGGTGCTGCTGCTCAGTCCGCTGCTGGCCCGGTCGCTGAATGCGCTGGTTCTTGGCGAGGCGGCGGCGGGGCATCTCGGCGTCAACGTGCAACGCCAGAAGCGCCTTGCCATCGTGACCGTTGCAGCGGCGACGGGCGCGAGCGTCGCGGTGAGTGGCGGCATCGGCTTTGTCGGCATTGTCGTGCCGCATCTCCTGCGCCTCACCATCGGGCCGGACCACAAGTATCTGTTGCCGGGCTGCGCGTTGCTGGGTGCGATCATGTTGATTGCCGCCGACACGGTGGCGCGCATCATCGTGGCGCCGGCGGAACTGCCGATCGGCATCCTGACGGCCCTGGCCGGAGCCCCCTTCTTCCTCTGGATCCTGCTGACACGCAGGGGCTTTTCGCTTGGATGACATGATGAGCGAGCTGGTGCTGGAACAGGTCAGCGTGCGCCTTGGCGGCCGCGTGATCGTCGACGATCTGAGCTTCACCGCCCGGGCAGGCGAGGTGACCGCAATCATCGGGCCGAATGGCTCGGGCAAGAGCACGACGATGAAGGGGCTGTCTGGTGAGATCCGCTATGAGGGACGCGCAAGGCTGAACGGGCGCGAGATCGCCGAGACGCCAGCGGCCGAAATGGCCAGCTGCCGCGCGGTGCTGCCGCAGCATGGCACGATCACCTTTCCCATGACCGTGAGCGAGGTGGTCAGCCTCGGCTTTCATGCAAGGCGGCGCGAACCGGGACTGATTGGCGAGGCGCTGGCGCGGGTCGGCCTTGACGGGTTTGGCGGCCGGTTCTTTGAAACCTTGTCTGGCGGGGAGCAACAGCGCACGCAATTGGCCCGCGTGCTGGTGCAGATCTGGGAGCCAGTGCGCGGCGGGATGCCGTGCTGGCTGTTTCTCGATGAGCCGGTGTCGAGCCTCGACATCCACCACCAGATCCAGATCATGGATCTGGCCCATGCCTATGCCCGGGCTGGCGGCGGCGTTCTGGCGGTGATGCATGATCTCAACCTGACCGCGATGTATGCCGATCAGGTGGTGGCGCTCAGCGGCGGGCGGTGCCTTGCCGCAGGTCCGACGCGGGAGACCCTGACGGGGCCGATCCTGTCGGCGGTTTATGGCTGTCCGCTGGCGGTCAACCAAGCGCCAGCCGATGACACGCCCTTCGTCCTGCCGCATCTGGCGCGCAGCGCCCACGCCTGAGCACTCGACCCGACAGGGACCTTGCGCTTTCTTGCGGCCTCGTCCATTGCAGGACAGGGTTTGCGGCCAAGTGAGCCAGGGCAGGGGATCAGAATGAGCGTTTACAAAGCTGTTGCCGCAGTCGCACTTGCCGCAATGAGCGGCCTGCTGCCGGGCTGTGCCGCCATCGCTGTTGGTGGTGCGGTGGTTTCAACGGCAGCGAGCGGCGTGACGACCGTGACGAGCACCGCCATCGGCGTGACAACGAGCGCCGCCGGTGTCGCGGTGGACGTCGTAACGCCGGGTTCGAAGGAACCGGCTCGCCAATAATGCGGCCGTCAGCTTGCCGGTGCGATCCGGATCAGGCGGCCATCCTCGGAATCGGTGAGCAGATAGAGGTTGCCATCCGGGCCGCTGCGCACATCGCGGATGCGCTCGCCGAGATCCTCAAGCAGTCGCTCCTCCGCCACAACCTTGCCGTCCTTCACCTCAAGCCGGTTGAGATGCGTGCCTGCGAGCGCGCCAAGGAACAGGTCGCCCTGCCACTCGGGGAACCGGTTGCCCGAGTAAAAGGCCATGCCGGACGGGGCGATGGAGGGGACGTAGATGTGAATGCCCTGTTCCATGCCAGCCTTTTCCGTGCCTTCGCCAATGCTGAAGCCGGAATAGGCGCGGCCATGGGTAATGACCGGCCAGCCGTAATTCGCACCGGCTTTCAGGACGTTGATTTCGTCGCCGCCGCGGGGCCCATGTTCATGCGCCCAGATCGCTCCGTCCGGCGTAACGGTGAGGCCTTGCGGATTGCGGTTGCCAAAGGTGTAGATCTCCGGCAGGGCGTTCGCTTGCCCGAGGAACGGGTTGCCGGGGGCGGGCTCGCCGTCGCGGGTGATGCGGATCACCTTGCCGGAGTGCAGCGTCAGGTCCTGCGCCGTGTCGTCGCTGCCATGGTCGCCGATGCTGGCGTAGAGATACCCGTCCGGACCGAAAGCCAGACGCGAGCCGAAGTGCCGGCCGCTCGAGCCTTTGGTCTTTGCGGTGAACAGGACCTTGACATCGGAGAGGCCGCCTTGCACCAGCGTGGCGCGTGCGATCTGCGTCGTGCCACGACCTGAAACCGGCGCGGAATAGGACAGATAGATCGTGCTGTTGCGGGCAAAATCCGGATCGAGAATGACGTCGAGCAGCCCACCCTGGCCGGTGTCGTAGACAACCGGAACCCCGTTGAGAGGTGCACTGATCTCGCCTTCGGACGTGACAAGCCGAAGCCGCCCCGGGCGCTCGGTGACAAGCATGCGCCCGTCAGGCAGAAAGGCAAGGGACCAGGGATTTTCGAGCCCTGTTGCCACATCGCTCAAGGTGAAACGGGCCTGTTCGGAGACGATAGCCTGTGCCCGCGCCTCGCCGGCCAGTGCCAGGAGTGCGGCAAGGGCAAGCCCGGTGCCAGCAAGCATTGCCAGATGCCAGCTCCGCTGCTTTCCCTCACGCTCAGCCTCCGCAAGGCGCCGCTTCTGGCGCGCGGCGATCTGCGGATCGGACGAGAACACGGGCTGGGGCTTGAAACGCATGATGGGCCTTTCGCAGGTGATCGGCCTGCCAGACGGCAAGCCCATGCCTTGCGATATGGGGCAGACGCATTGCCCTGCAAGGCTTCGCCGGCAAAAGCTCACGGCCTCGTGAAGGGCCACGGTTCAGCCGAAGGCGCTGGCCTTGCGTTTCACCATCGCGGCCTTGTCAACCTCGAAGGCGACCGACCGGAACGCCTTGAGCAGCGGCTGGTCTATCTTGCAGCCCATATCGACCAGGACGCCATAGGCCTGGCGCGGGCTGTAGGCCGGTTTGTAGGACCGCTTCTCGATCAGCGCGGCATAGATGTCGCAGATGGTCAGCATGCGGACGCTCTTGCTGATTTCATCGCCCTTGAGCCCATCCGGATAGCCGGAGCCATCGAGATATTCATGATGATGAACGGCAATGTCGATCACTTCCTGCGACACATGCCGCTGAGCCGCCAGGATTTCGCGGGAACGGACCGGATGCTGCCTGATGATCGCGAATTCCTCGTCGGTCAGTTTCCCCGGTTTGTCGAGGATCGAGAGCGGGATATAGACCTTGCCGACATCATGCAGCAGCGCTGCGGCACCCAGGAAAGCCTGTTCCTCGCCGGACAGTCCGAGTGCCGATGCAAAGGCGAGGGCATAGCCCGTCACCAGCATCGAATGGCAATAGGTGTGGCTGTGGTGCATCTGCACCGCAGAAATCCAGGCATCCATTCCATCAAGGCGGAAGGCGTCGAGCGTGTCGTCGACCGCACGCGCCACCTGGGTCAGCGGCATCAGGGTTTCGGTCACGACAGCGGTTGCGCATTGCCCAAGGGCCGCGCTCATGGCTTGGACCGAGCGGGCGGTCTGTTCCGGGGTCGACGCTGGCAATGCGGCGATGGCATAGGAACCGAACAACTGGTCGATCTCGCGCAGCGCTTCCTTGGCCGGCCGGGTACGCGACCAGACGCGGGTCAGGCCGAGGGCATCGGCCTGGATCCTGTCACGCCGGCTGTCACCGCGGGTCAGGCCCACGCTCACCGTCGAGCCGGATCTGGCGAGAGCCTCGCGGACGGCGGACATTTCCTCATCCGTTCCCTCCGCAATGTCGACGATCACCATGTCAGCGGACTTGAGATCAGCCTCGCCAACGTCGCGGTGTTCGAAGATCTCGGCCGGATGCATCTGGCCGATGGTGTGCAGCAGGGCCGGACATTTTTCGAGATCCGTAACCAGCAGAACCAACCTGAACACAGCGCATTTCTCCCGACCGTCGATGCATTTCAAAATCTATGGCAACGCCTAAGCGAAGCTTAACCGCATTCTCATGGCAGCATGAACAGAGGCAGTTTGGCATCGCATAATTTACGTAGGGTTATTTTCAGTATGAAAGTTTTACGGGACAGGTATGCGCCCCGCGCGCAGACACACTTGCCGCAACCTCCTCCTTTTGGATGGCTCGCCAGGGCCGGGGGAACGTGGAAAGGGGTCCGCTGGTCAATGGAGTGAGGAGAAGACCGGGTGGACGGAGTGCAGACCCTTGCCGATCGGCGCTGCAATGTTGCTGAGCATCATATTCCGACCGAACACGGGATCGTGATTGCGCGCCAGTGGCAGCCACAGAACCGTTCTCGAACAACAGCAGCGCCGCTCATCCTGTTGCATGACTCTCTTGGATGCATTGATCTGTGGCGGGAACTCCCCGAGCGGCTTGCGGTTGCGACCGGCCGCAAGGTGATCGCCTATGACCGGGCCGGGTTTGGCCGGTCCGATCTCCTGCATGACCGGCCGGCACCCGATTTCGTCACGCGCGGGGCGAGCGCAGAACTGGCAACCGTTCTCGACGCTCTCGGAATCGAGGATTTCGCAGTGCTCGGCCACAGTGTTGGCGGTGGAATGGCGCTGGCCGCGGGAGCCGTCTTCGGCGCGAGATGCCGGGCCGTGGTTACCATCTCGGCGCAGAGCTTTCTGGAAGACCTGACCCGGGCCGGCATCCGCAAGGCCGCCGAGGACTTTGCCGATCCGCAGCTGAAGGCGCGGCTGGAGCGGTATCACGGCGCACGGACAGACTGGGTGCTGGATGCCTGGATTGGATCCTGGCTGTCGCCGGCCTTTGACACCTGGTGTCTTGATGCGGAGATAGCGCAGATCACCTCGCCGGTGCTGACCATTCACGGTGCGCTCGATGACTATGGCTCCCCCGCCCAGCCGCACCGCATCGCCCAGATGGCAAAGGTGCCGGTAAACTCGCTGCTTCTGGCCGATGCCGGACATTTTCCCCATCGCAGCCACGAGGCACGGACCCTGAAGGCCATCATTGGATTTTTGGCGCGGCCCCTTCAGCCCTGATCCGACGCTGACCCTGACGGGCTTGCCTTGAGACGTTATATCGTCTATCGACGATGAACGAAGCGAGGTGGCCATGTCCGGCAGCAATGACGAAATCGCGGATCTGGCCAAGGCGCTAGGCCATCCGGCGCGCATTCGCATCATCCAGGTGCTGATGGCAACGCCCGGATGCATCGGCGGAGAGATCGTCGCTGCCGTTGGCCTCGCACAGTCGACCGTGTCCGAACACCTGCGCATCCTGAAGGCGGCCGGGATCATCTGCGGCGAGATCAGCGGCCCGAAGGTCTGTTACGCCTTGAGGCCTGAGGCTTTGACCCCGCTCTCCGATTTCATTGCCGCCCTGACACCGCCGCCCGAGACCGGCTGCTGCCTTCCGGAACCTGAGGAAAAATCATGAGCCTGTTTGAACGCTGGCTGACCCTGTGGGTTGCCCTGTGCATTGTCGCCGGCATCGCGCTCGGCTGGTGGCTGCCCGACCAGTTCGGGCTGCTGGCAAAACTGGAATATGCTTCGGTCAATCTGGTCGTCGCGGTGCTGATCTGGGCGATGGTCTACCCGATGATGATCGCCATCGACTTCACCTCGCTGAAGGCCGTCGGCAAGCGGCCCAAGGGCCTGGTCATCACCCTGGTGGTCAACTGGCTGATCAAGCCCTTCACCATGGCCGCACTGGCGGTGCTGTTCTTCGATTATGCCTTTGCCGGTCTGATCGATCCGGCGCGGGCGCCGGAATATATCGCCGGACTGATCCTGCTGGGCGCCGCACCCTGCACCGCGATGGTGTTTGTCTGGTCGCAGATGACCAAGGGCGACCCGAACTACACGCTGGTGCAGGTCTCGGTGAATGACCTCGTGATGGTTGTCGCCTTCGCGCCGATCGTGGCGTTCCTGCTCGGCGTGACCGAAATCTCTGTGCCATGGGAAACCCTGGTGCTGTCGGTGGTGCTCTATATCGTCATCCCGCTCATCGCCGGCTGGTTGACGCGGCAGGCGCTGCTGGCCCAAGGTGGAGAAAGTGCCGTCGGCAATTTCACAGCGCGGATCAAGCCGGCCTCCATGATCGGCCTGCTGCTGACAGTGGTGCTACTGTTCGGCTTCCAGGGACAGGTGATCCTGGCGCATCCGCTGCTGATTGGCCTGATTGCCGTGCCGATCCTGATTCAGTCCTATGCCATCTTCGCGCTTGGCTATGCCTGGGCCTTTGCCTGGCGCTTGCCGCACAAGGTGGCAGCTCCTTGCGCCTTGATCGGCACATCCAATTTCTTCGAACTGGCGGTCGCCGTCGCCATCGGCCTGTTCGGCCTCAACTCCGGGGCCGCCCTTGCCACGGTGGTCGGCGTCCTGGTCGAGGTGCCGGTGATGCTGAGCCTCGTCGCCATCGCCAACCGGACGCGGGGACGGTTTCCGGCGAATTGATCCAGCTGTCATGAACGGCCAGCCGGACTGTCATCAAATCTTCACTGGAACTTTTTGATATTTCCTATATTCAGGAAATATGGAAACAGAACATGCAGCGCTCGCTTTCGCTACCCTTGGCCATCCGGGCCGTCTCGGTGTCTTTCGCCTGCTGATGCGGTTTGCGCCGCAGGCGGTGCGCCCGACCGAGATCGCGGAGGCGCTGGGTCTGAAGCAGAACACGCTGTCTCACTATCTTTCGGACTTGTTGGCGTCCGGAATCATTCAGGTCGAGCGCCAAGGCCGCTCGCTGCTCTATTCGGTGAATCTCGACGCGACCGAGGCCCTGATCGGCTATCTCGCGCTCGATGTCGGCAGGGCCCGGCCGGATCTTGTGGTGCCGCTTCTCCTCGCACAAAAGGACATTTCGTCTATGCGTGACACCGGTTTCAACGTGCTGTTCATCTGCTCCGGCAACTCCGCCCGCTCGATCTTTGCCGAGGCGCTTCTGCGCGACCTGGGCAAGGGCCGGTTCAATGCCTATTCCGGCGGAACCCGTGCGGGCTCCGAACTGAACCCCTTTGCGCTCGAGGTGCTGAAGCGCAACGGACATGACACCAGCGGCTTGCGTTCGAAGCAGATCACAGAGTTCCAGCAGCCGGGCGCACCGGTCATGGACTTCGTGTTCACCGTCTGCGACACGGCGGCGGCCGAAGAATGCCCGCCCTGGGGTGGGCAGCCGATCACCGGCCATTGGGGCCTGCCGGATCCGGTGAAAGCGACAGGCAGTGATGCGGAGAAGGCGGTGGTGTTCTCCCAGACCTATGGGGCCCTGCGCCGGCGTATCGCAATCTTTGTCGAACTGCCCTTCGCCTCGCTGAACCGGCTCGCCCTGCAGGCCCGCGTCGATGACATTGCCGGCGATGGGGTTGCCGGAGATCTGGCAGCTGGAAAGGCCGCCGCGGACGCCGCTGCCGAGGGCAATGCCTGAAACGCTGTCTATCTGCTGGATCGCCAAGCGGCCCGAACACACCGGCGCAAGCAGCGCCACCCGTCTCCCGGTACGAATGCCTTGCCGGGGGGCGGCCTGATTTGCTGAAAGGTTGACTAACATGCCGCGTATCGCCCTGAACGGCCTCGGCCGCATTGGTAAGCTTGTCCTGCGGGACCTCATCGACAGCGGGGCAGGGGGCGAGATCGTGCTCCTGAACGATCCGGTCGGGGATGCCGAACAGCACGCGCTGCTGATGGAATTCGACAGCGTGCACGGGCGCTGGCGCACTCCGGTGAGCCATCAGGACGGGGCCCTGGTGCTGGACGGCACGACGATCCGCCTGACCCATGAAAAGACCATCGAAGCTCTGCCACTGGCCGAACTGGGCGTGGACATCGTCATCGACTGCACCGGTGTGTTCAAGACGGGTGCCAAGGTCGCGCCTTACTACGAGGCCGGGGTCAAGAAGGTGGTGGTCAGTGCGCCGGTAAAGGACGGCGGGGCCCTCAACCTTGTCTATGGCGTCAATCATCACCTGTATCAGCCGGCCGAGCATAGCCTGATCACGGCGGCATCCTGCACCACCAACTGCCTGGCTCCCGTGGTGAAAGTGATCCATGAGGCCATCAGTATCCGGCATGGTTCAATCACGACGATCCATGACGTCACCAACACGCAGACCATCGTCGACCGGCCGGCAAAGGACATGCGCCGCGCGCGCTCCGCGCTGATGAACCTGATCCCGACGACGACCGGATCGGCCACTGCCATCACCCTGATCTATCCGGAGCTCAAGGGCCGCCTCAATGGCCACGCGGTGCGGGTGCCGCTGCTCAATGCCTCGATCACCGATTGCGTGTTTGAAGTGGAGCGGGAAACAACGGCAGAGGAAGTAAATGCCCTGTTCAAGGCGGCCTCGGAAGGTCCGCTCAAGGGCATCCTCGGCTATGAGACGCGGGCGCTGGTGTCGACCGACTTCGTCAATGACCCGCGGTCGTCCATCGTCGATGCCCAGTCGACCATGGTGATCAACGGCACGCAGGTGAAGATCTACGCCTGGTATGACAACGAATGGGGCTATGCCTGCCGCCTCGCCGATATCACCCGGATGGTGGCAGGATCGCTATGACCGACGCCGTGACCCCGACCAATCCGCTGCGCGCCTATGCCGCCGTGACGGCTGCCTACTGGGCCTTCATGCTGTCCGACGGCGCCTTGCGTATGCTGGTGCTGCTGCATTTCAACACGCTCGGCTTCTCGCCGGTGCAACTGGCCTGGCTGTTCCTGCTCTATGAAATCGCCGGGATCGTCACCAACCTTGCCGCCGGCTGGCTGGCCGCGCGCTTTGGCCTGGCGGCGACGCTCTATGGCGGTCTGGCGCTGCAGATCGCGGCGCTTGTGGCGCTGTCGCAGCTCGACCCGGCCTGGGGGATCGCTGCTTCGGTCGCCTTCGTCATGGCGGTCCAGGGCGTGTCGGGGGTTGCCAAGGACCTGGCCAAGATGTCCTCCAAGTCGGCGGTCAAACTGCTGGCGCCGAAAGAGGAGGGCGGGTTGTTCCGCTGGGTCGCGGCGCTGACCGGTTCGAAGAACGCGGTCAAGGGCCTCGGCTTCTTCCTAGGGGCGGCGCTGCTGGCGCTGGCCGGCTTCCAGAGCGCCGTCTGGGGCATGGCGGCGGTGCTCGCTGTCATCCTCGCCGCTGTCGTCTTGTTCCTGCCGGCCGGCCTGCCGGGCCGGATGAAGTCGGACGAGGCCTGGGGCGGCTGGCGCTCGAAGGACAGCCGGGTGAACCGGCTATCGCTGGCGCGCCTGTTCCTGTTTGGCGCGCGTGATGTCTGGTTCGTGGTCGGCATTCCGGTCTATTTCCAGATGATCCTCTCCGACGGCACGCCCGACGGTCGGCGTGAGGCGTTCTTCCTCATCGGTGGCTTCCTGGCGCTATGGATCATTGCCTATGGCGTGGTCCAGGGCTTTGCGCCACGGATCCTCGGCGGCAAGGGCCAGCCGGAGGAAGCAACAGTGCGCAAGGCTATCTTCTGGGCCGGTGCTCTTGTGCCGATCCCCTTTGTCCTTGCCGCTGCTGCCTGGGTGGCGGGCGCACCGGCGCTGTGGTTGACGATCGTGCTGGTGGCCGGCCTTCTGCTGTTCGGTTTTGTCTTCGCCATCAACTCGTCGGTCCATTCCTACCTGATCCTTGCCTTTGGCGATGCCGGGCGGATCACCCGCGATGTCGGCTTTTACTACATGGCCAATGCGGCTGGCCGGCTGACCGGGACGCTGCTGTCCGGCCTCAGCTTCCAGTTTGGCGGCCTGCCGCTGTGCCTGGCAACCGCAGGCGTAATGGCGCTGGCGAGCTGGATCGCGGCACGGCGGCTGGCCGCCACGTGATGGGAGACTAGTGACCGGCGTGGTGTCCAGGTGCGGGGATCGGCTCTGCCGGGCCGGCAAAGGCCACGCCGATCTGGTCGACCGTGCGCCAGACGACCCTGGTCGGGCGGCGGATGTGCTCGGAATCAATGTAGAGCAGGAACGCCTCCGGCACGTCATGGGTGCTGGGGACATTGAGCAGGACACCGCCATCCGACGAGTTGCGGATCACGCAGTCATAAACCCGTGTTCCATTGTGGAAAACAATGCGGGCCGACTTCAGGGTGCGCCGTCGCGGGGCGCTGCGGCGTTCATCCACGGCAACCTCCAGCCTGCGATTTCAGGATGCCCGATGATAGCGCTGCGGTGTGAAACAAACCTTGCACCGATCACAGAAAAGCCGCCACATGGGGCATGAAATCAGGCCGGTCGCGCGGCCTTCTGAGGGAGATCCGGCATGTTTTACCTGATCGCAGGGCTTGTCCTGTTTTTCGGCTGTCATGGTGTGACCATGAAACGCGATCTGCGCACGCGTCTGATCACACGATTGGGGGAGGGCGGATACAAGGGGCTGTACAGCCTGGTCTCTGCAGCAGGCCTTGCCCTGATCATCTTCGGCTATGGCCAAGCCCGTTTCGAAGGCGCACCGCTTGTCTATGAGGCTCCGACCTGGCTGCGCCATATGGCCCTGCTTCTGCTGCTGCCCGTGTTCGTGTTCCTGATTGCTGCTTATGTGCCTGGCCGGATCAAGACGGCCGTGAAGCACCCGATGCTGGTGGCCGTAAAGCTCTGGTCCCTGGCGCATCTGTTGGCAAATGGCGACCTGGCCTCCGTGCTGCTGTTCGGCAGCTTCCTTGCCTATGCGGTGATTGACCGGATTTCATTGAAGCGGCGACCGGCCAGCGATACAGGTGGTGCCCCGGCGATCCAACTCGGCGCTGCCGGCGACATCATTGCACTGGTGGGTGGTCTGGCCCTCTACGGCCTCTTCGTCTGGAAGCTGCACCTGTGGCTGTTTGGTGTGTCGCCAATGTGAGTGATTCTGGTCGCCCATGCCGACGACCGCCTCACTTCAGCCATCAAGTCCTTGAAAACAGCTGAAGACGGACGTTTGCCACAGCGCAGGTGACACTGTAATGTGGCGCCGCGCCGTGCGGGCTCCGCTTCGCGCCGCTCAAGCTCAGACAGTTTTCAGGAACCTGGCTCGTATGTCCGACATTTTCCGCGAAGTCGACGAGGATATCCGTCACGAAAAGTACCGTCGCCTTTGGGACAGGTTCGGCATTTATGTTATCGGCCTTGCCGTGCTGGTGGTGGTTGGCACCGGAGGCTACCGGGGCTGGCTTTACTGGCAGGAGCAGCAGGCCCAAGTGTCCGGCGACACGTTCCTGCAGGCCGTCAGCCTTGCCAACGAGGGCAAGAGCGACGAGGCGCAGGCCCTGTTCGAGAGCCTGACCGGCGCGACCGGCGGATACCCCGTGCTGGCGCGCCTGCGTGCGGCCACGGACCTTGCTGCCCAGGGCAAAGAAGAAGAGGCAATCGAGCGCTTCGACGCCATTGCCGCTGACACGTCCGTCGACATGCTGATGCGCAACCTCGCCGCGGTCCGGGCTGGTTATCTCGCCATGGACAGTGCCGACTACACTGCGCTCAGCGCAAGGCTGGAGCCGGTTGCGACCGCAGACAGCAACGCCTGGCGATTTGCGGCCCGGGAAATCCTCGCCTTCAGTGCCTGGAAGACCGGCGACATGGCTGCGGCCCAGACCTGGGTCGACAGGATTGCCGGCGACCCGGCTGCCCCGCGTGACATCAGCGGGCGCATCGGCCTTCTCAACGATCTGATCCGTGCGGCGACGGGCAAGGCCCCTGCCGGCGAGGGAGTAAGCAACTGATGCAGCGCCCGCGTTCCCCGCGTCTTTCCGCCATTGCCAGCTTGACCGTCCTCCTGGCGGCCTTGCAGGGCTGCAGCTCGGTGTCCGAGTACACCGACGCGATCAATCCGTTCTCGCAAAAGGAAAAGATCCTTCCGGGCGACCGGCGGCCGGTCTTCGCAGAAGCCGATCCGCTTGCCTCGCCCTCGGGCAAATCGGCGAGCGTCGGGTCGGCCACCGGCGGCCAGAGCTGGCCGCAGGCCGGCGGACCGGAAAGCAATGACCCGGGCAATGTTTCGGTGTCCGTCAGCGGGCAACGCGTCTGGCGCGCCTCTATTGGCAGCGCCGGCGGCGGGTTGACCTCGTCAGGCTTGCGCGCTGCGGCCCGTCCCGTGTCGGATGGCAGCCGGCTTTTCGTCTACAAGCCGAGCGGCGAGGTCATCGCCTTCTCAACCGGTGGCGCGCGCGCCTGGACCCGCGACCTTCGTCCCGAGACGGAAGGCGATGTTGCGGCCGGCGGCGGCGTGGCTGTGGCCAATGGCCGTGTCTTCGCAGCGACCGGATACCGGAAATTCGCAGCCCTTGATGCCGGCTCCGGCCAGGTGCTGTGGTCGATTGACCTCAGCGCTCCGGCGCGCGGTGCTCCTGGCGTCGGCGGTGGCTATGTCTTCGTCGTGACCCAGCGCAACGAGGTCTATGCCATCAAACAGGACGACGGCACGGTGGCCTGGACCTACTCCGGGATTGATGAATCCGCCGGTCTCCTCTCCGCGTCCTCGCCGGCTGTCGTCGGCGGGACGGTGGTGGTGCCGTTCTCCTCCGGCGAGATCATGGCCATCGACATCAAGAAGGGTGAACCGATCTGGGCCGAGGGTGTTGCCCGCGCCTTCCGCACCCTGACCCTGTCGACTATCGCCGATGTCTCCGCGAGCCCGGTGGTCGCCGGCGGTACGGTCTATGCAACCGGCGTGGCCGGACGCACCATCGCGGCCTCGCTGAAGACCGGCCAGGTGGAATGGGAACAGGACATCGGCAGTGTGCATACGCCCGTTGTCTCGGGATCGGCGATGTTCATGGTCACGCTGGATGACCGGGTCGTTGCGCTGGATCGCAAGACAGGCCAGATCCTGTGGCGCGCCGACCTGCCGCTGCTCGAAAACAAGAAGAAACGACGCAATTGGGCCGGTCCCGTGCTCGCAAACGGCACTTTGGTCGCTTTCTCGAACGATGGACGCATCGCACTGGTTGACGCGGCGTCCGGAAACGTGCAGAGCGTGAGGGATGTCCAGACCAATGTGTTCGTGACGCCGATCGTGGCCGGAGGCCGCGTGATCGTGCTTGAAGGCGACAGCGGTCTGGCGGCTTTCAACTGAGATACGAAACGGCCCGGATCTGACGGGCTGGCAGGAGATGCAATTTGGGTGCGACCGTCGCCATTATCGGCCGGCCGAACGTGGGCAAGTCAACGCTGTTCAACCGCCTCGTGGGCAAGCGCCTGGCGCTCGTCGATGACACACCAGGGGTGACGCGTGACCGGCGGCCCGGTGATGCGCGCCTCGGCGACTTGCGCTTCACCATCATCGATACGGCAGGTCTGGAAGACGCCGATGCTGCCAGCCTCGAGGGCCGCATGCGCGCCCAGACCGAGGAAGCCATCGCGGAAGCCGATGTGGTGCTGTTCGTCATTGACGCCCGCGCCGGCGTGACGCCACTGGATGCGCATTTTGCCGCCGTGGCCCGCAAGACCGATACGCCGGTGATCCTACTGGCCAACAAGGCCGAAGGGCGGGCAGGCGAGGGCGGGCTCTATGAAGCGTTCTCGCTCGGCCTTGGCCAGCCGATCCCGGTGTCAGCCGAGCACGGCGAGGGCCTGGCCGATCTCTATGAGGCGCTGTTGCCGTTTGTCGAACGGGTCGAGGAAGAGGAGCAGGCCGCGGCGGATGAGGCGCGCATTGCCATCGAACTCGACGAGGAAGGCCAGGATCTGGTTCCCGAGGAGCCGGTCGGCACCAAGGAGCGCCCGTTGCGGGTGGCCATCGTCGGACGCCCCAACGCCGGCAAATCAACTCTGATCAACCGTATGGTTGGTGAGGAGCGGATGCTGACCGGTCCGGAGGCGGGCATCACGCGCGACTCCATCTCCGTCGACTGGGAATGGCGCAACCATCACATCAAGCTGTTCGACACGGCCGGGATCCGCCGCAAGGCGCGCGTGCAGGAAAAGCTGGAAAAGCTTTCCGTTGCCGATGCGCTGCGCGCGATCAAGTTCGCTGAAGTCGTGGTCGTGGCCCTCGATGCGACGAACTCTTTCGAAAAGCAGGATCTGCAGATCATCGAACTGTGCGCCCGCGAAGGCCGCGCGGTGGTGATTGCCATCAACAAGTGGGACCTGATCGAGGATCGCGAGGTTGCCTGGAGCGCCATTCGCGATGCGCAGGAACGCTATCTGAACCAGATCCGCGGCGTCACCATCTGCACCCTGTCCGGCCTGCAGGGCCAGGGCATCGACCGGCTGATGGAGGCGGTGCTCGGCGCCTATGACATCTGGAACAGCCGTATCTCGACAGCGCGGCTCAACCGCTGGCTCACCGGGATCCTGGCCCACCATCCGCCTCCGGCGGTGCAGGGGCGCCGGGTCAAGCTGCGCTACATGACGCAGGCCAAGACCCGTCCGCCGCATTTCATCGTGTTCAGTTCCCGTCCCGAGGAACTGCCGGAGAGCTACACGCGCTACCTGACCAACAACCTGCGCAAGAAGTTCGAAATGCCCGGCACGCCGATCCGGCTGTCCTACCGCAAGGGGGACAATCCTTATGCGGCCCGGGCCAAGCAGCATCGTTGACGTTTCAGCCCGGGGCAGCGATGCCCCGGGTTTTGCATGCCCCGCCTTATTCTCATTTCCCGTTTTCCGATGCCAGGAGGTCTGTCATGGCTGGTTCACGCCTGGAATTTGCCCTTGCCCTTGCCGAGCGCGCCGGTGCGCTTGGTCTTGAGTATTTTCGCCGCCTCGAAACCCTGACCGTCACGGCGAAAGGACACCAGGATCTGGTGTCCGAAGCGGACCGCGATGTCGAAACGCTGGTCCGCGCGGCTCTGGCCGAGGCCTATCCAGAGGACGGCATCGTCGGTGAGGAACATGGCCGGCTGGCCGGCACATCCGGCTATACCTGGGTGATCGATCCAATTGATGGTACGGCGAATTTTGTCGCCGGCATTCCGCAGTGGTGCGTCGTCATCGCCTGCGTCAAGGACGGCCAGACGGTGATCGGCATCACCTATGATCCGGTGGCGCGTGAGATGTTCCATGCCGAGAAGGGCTCCGGCACCTTCGTCAACGGGCGGCCGGTAAAAGTGTCATCCAGCGACAGTCTCGGACGCGGCTCGGTCGGCGTTGGTTTCAGCGGGCGCAGCCACGCCTGCGGTGCCGTACAGGTGATCGACGCGCTGGTGGCGAAGGGCGGCGTGTTCTTTCGCAACGCCTCCGGCGGCCTGATGCTGGCCTATGTCGCCTCCGGCCGGCTGATCGGCTATTGCGAGGCACATATGAACGCCTGGGACTGCCTGGCGGGTCTCCTGATGATCGAGGAGGCCGGCGGCTTTTCTGTTGCCTATGACGCCGATGCGGCCTTGACGGCAGGCGTGCGTGTGATTGCCGGTGGCAAGGGTATCGAAGCCGACCTGGTCGCGATCTGCGACGCGGCATTCCCGAAGGTTGGCTGAGGCACCCCAAAAAAGTCGTGGCAACTACCACGGCTTAGTTTGATAACAAACCTCGACATCAACGCCGTCATCCCGGCCAAGCGCAGCGCCGAGCCGGGACCGGTGGGTCAAGATGTCGATATCGCAATGAGTTAATAACCGACAGACCGGGGCCCTCCGGTCCCGGATCTCCGCTTCGCTGCGTCCGGGATGACCAAAGAGGGATTTATCAGCACTCTGAGCCGGGGCACTTGCTCCGGCTTTTTTATTGGCTCTGTTCAAGCACCCCGTCAGACGACCAGCGGGACAAAGTCCTTGAACATGCCGGACGGGCGATCATACAGGCGCCCGGTATCGGCAAAATCCGGCCGCAGCATGGTGATGATCTGCGGCGCCACTTCGGACGGATGCGGCAGCGTCTCCGGATCCTCGCCCGGCATCGCCTTGGCCCGCATGGCCGTGCGCATGGCGCCGGGGTTGAGCAGATTGACGCGAACCGCCGTCGACTGGGTTTCACCCGCATAGGTGCGCACCAGCGCTTCCAGAGCTGCCTTCGACGCGGAATAGGCGCCCCAGAACGGCTTGCACTTGTGCGCGGCGCTGGAGGTGAGGAACACGGCGCGGCCAGTGTCGGACTGGCGCAACAGCGGGTCCAGCGAGCGGATCAGGCGCCAGTTGGCGGTGACGTTGAGCGCCATCACCTTGTCAAAGGTCTTGATGTCGATGTGGCCGAGGGGCGACAGGCCGCCGAGCATGCCGGCATTGCCGACCAGCATGTCGAGCTTGCCCCAGCGTTCATAGATCGCAGCGCCGAGACGGTCGATGCCATCGTAATCCATCAGGTCGAGCGGGACGAGAGTGGCACTGCCGCCGAGGCCCTTGATCTCGTCATCGAGATCTTCCAGGCCACCGACAGTGCGCGCCAGGGCGATCACATGCACGCCTTCGGCGGCAAGCGCCTTGGCAAGATGATAGCCGATGCCGCGCGAGGCGCCGGTGACGACGGCGACGCGGCCCTGAAGTTGAGTATCTGTCATTCGTACTGGATCCCGTTACGGACTACCGGATTTCCACCAGCCGCGGCGGCTTGCGGAACTCGACGTCATCCGCCAGATCGGTCAGCGGGGTCGGATAGTCGCCGGTGAAGCAATGGTCGGTGAACTGCGGGTTGGCGCTGTCACGCCCTTCATAGCCCATCGCCTTGTAAATGCCTTCGACAGAGAGGAAAGCGAGGCTGTCCGCACCGATGAAGGCGCACATCTCGTCGAGATTGTAGCGGGCTGCCAGCAGCTTTTCACGGACCGGCGTGTCGATGCCATAATAATCCGAGTAGCGGATCGGCGGGCTGGCGAGACGGAAGTGAACTTCGCGGGCGCCCGCATCCCGGATCATCTGCACGATCTTGACCGACGTTGTTCCGCGTACAAGGCTGTCATCGATCAGCGTCACCCGCTTGCCTTCGATCTGGGCCCGGTTGGCCGAATGCTTCAGCTTCACACCGAGCGTGCGGATCGACTGGGTCGGTTCGATGAAGGTGCGGCCGACATAGTGGTTGCGGATGATGCCAAGTTCAAACGGAACGCCGGATTCTTGGCTGTAGCCGATGGCGGCAGGCACGCCACTGTCCGGCACCGGCACGACCACATCGCTGTCGGCATGGGTTTCGCGGGCAAGCTGGCGGCCCATCTCGCGGCGCACGTCATAGACCGAGCGGCCACCGACGACGGAGTCGGGACGGGCGAAATAGACATATTCGAAGATGCAGGGACGCGCCGGGCGACGGCCGAAGGGGAAGTAGCTCTCGATGCCGGACGGGGTGCAGACGATGACTTCGCCATTTTCCACTTCGCGGATGAAGCGGGCGCCGATGATGTCGAGGGCGCAGGTTTCAGACGCCAGGATCGGGGCGCCGTTGAGATCGCCCAGAACCAGCGGCCGGATGCCGAGCGGATCGCGGGCACCGATCAGCTTCTTGCGCGTCAGGGCAACGAGCGAATAGGCGCCTTCCATCTGCTGGATCGCCTCGATGAAGCGGTCGACGATCTTCGGCTGGCGGCTGCGGGCGACGAGCTGCAGCACGACTTCCGAATCCGAGGTTGACTGGCAGATGGCGCCGTCGCGGATCAGCTGGCGCCGCAAGGTCAGCGCATTGGTGAAGTTGCCATTGTGGCAGATGGCAAAGCCGCCGCCATCCAGTTCGGCAAACAGCGGCTGCACATTGCGCAGGATCGGCTCGCCGGTGGTGGAATAGCGTACATGGCCGACAGCGGCCGAACCCGGCAGGCGCGAGATCGTGTTGGCGCTCGAAAAATGATCGCCGACAAGGCCAAGATGGCGCTCGGCGCGGAACTGGTCGTTCTCGTCATAGGTGACAATGCCGGCGGCTTCCTGGCCCCGGTGCTGCAGCGCATGCAGGCCGAGAGCGGTCAGGGCGGCGGCATCCTCATGCCCCAGAACGCCAAACACGCCGCACTCCTCGCGCAGCGTGTCGCCGTACATGTCGTCGATCTGGTCAATTGCGTCTTTCGACACCTGGTCCGGGTGATGGGTCGTTCCGGTCATGGCGATGTCCTTAGCTCTTTACGAACCGGGCGGACCCGGCCCAACCTGGCTTAGTTTCCGGTGCCACCGGTTGTCAGTTGCTCGATACCCTGGCGTTCAGCCGGGGAGTAGCCTGTATTCTCGTTCGCCGTCGCCGGGGAAGTCCCCGACGGGGCTGCGGGCGCGGCGCCCTGGCCCGAGCGGATCCGGTTGAGAATAGCAGCTTCCGGGTCTTCCGGCAGCGCCGCGACGAGGCGGTCGCCGATATGAACCAGCAGATCACGCGACTTGGCCTGGGCCACCCAGGTCGGCTGGCGCTCGGGGGCGACGAACCAGTTGAAGAACAGCATGGCGACGACGACCAGCAGCAGGCCACGAGCCGCGCCGAAGACGAAGCCGAGCGTGCGGTCGAGTGCCCCGATGCGGCTGTCCAGCACGAAATCAGAGATCCGCATCGTGATGTAGCTGACGATGATCAGGGTCAGCAGGAATACGCCGGCGACTGACGCGCCAAGGGCGACATATTCGTTGCTGATATACTGGCGCGCGAAAGGCAGCACATGCCCGTAGAGCATGTAGGCGCTGGCCGCTGCAGCCACCCAGGAGGCGATCGACAGCACCTCGCGCACGAAGCCGCGTACCATCGCCAGGACAGCCGAAATAAGCATGATGACGATAAGGATTCCGTCCAGAAGCGTGATCGGCATTGCTCGGTCTTGTCCTCATGTCCCGCGCGGCGCACCGGACATAAGCCGGTTGCTCCCTGCGCGCAAGGTGCAGGTCAAATTCCGTTCCGGCTAAGCGCTTTTTCCGCAGCTCAGTCGGCACTCCGGCCCGGTGTCCGGGCCGTTTCCCTGGTCGGTGCATCGCCCTTGCGGGGCGCACCGGCGGTGATCCTTGCTATGAAGGCGGCGAGATCCTGAACTCCGTCCGCCGCAATCTCCGCCTTGCCCCCGTCCTTGACGGTGCCCTGCGGACAGATCGCCCGGTCAAAGCCGAGTTTCTGCGCCTCTTTCAGTCGTGCCTGTCCCTGCGCGACCGGTCGGATCGCACCGGACAGGCTGACCTCGCCGAAATAGACGCAATTGGCCGGCAGGGCAAGGCCGCTGAGGGAAGAGACGAGTGCTGCGGCAACCGCAAGGTCAGCGCCCGGCTCGTTGATGCGAAGGCCACCGGCCACGTTCAGATAGACATCGTGCTGGGAAAACCGCACGCCGCAGCGCGCTTCCAGCACGGCCAGGATCATCGACAGGCGGGCACTGTCCCAGCCGATCACGGCGCGGCGGGGCGTGCCGAGCGGCGAGGGAGCGACCAGCGCCTGGATTTCGATGAGCAGCGGACGCGAGCCCTCCAGGCCGGCGAAAACAACGGATCCGGGCGAATTGGTGGCGCGATCGCCGAGAAACAGCGCAGACGGATTGGCCACCTCCTGCAGGCCGGCCCCGGTCATTTCGAAGACCCCGATCTCGTCGGTGGCGCCGAACCGGTTCTTGACCGAGCGCAGGATACGGTACTGGTGCGCCCCGTCGCCCTCGAAATAGAGCACCGCGTCGACCATATGCTCGACGACGCGGGGACCGGCAATCTGGCCGTCCTTGGTCACATGCCCGACCAGCACCATGGCGGTGCCGGACTTCTTGGCATAGCGGACCATGGCCTGAGCGGATGCACGGACCTGGGTCACGGTGCCCGGGGGCGAATCAGCCTGTTCGGTCCAAAGTGTCTGCACCGAATCAAGGATCAGCAGGGCAGGGGGCGGGCCAGCTTCGAGGGTCGCAAGGATATCCTCGACACTGGTCTCGGCGGCCAATGCCACTGGCGCCTGCGACAGGCCAAGGCGCTCAGCGCGCAGGCGAACCTGGTCAATGGCCTCTTCACCCGAAATGTAGACCGAGCGCAGGCCCTTGTTGGCAAGCGCTGCGGAGGCCTGGATCAGCAGGGTCGACTTGCCGATGCCCGGATCGCCGCCAACGAGCAAGGCCGAACCGCGCACGAACCCGCCGCCAGTCACCCGGTCGAGTTCCTTGATGCCGCTCTGGAAGCGCGGGGCTTCCTTGGCTTCACCGGACAGGCCAACGAGCTGGACGACCCGGCCCTTGGCCGGTTTGCCCTTGGCCGGTCCACCGCCGACGCCGCCTCTGGTCTGCTCCTCAACTATGGAATTCCATTCACCGCACGCATCGCAGCGGCCGGCCCAGCGGGTGCTGACCGCGCCACAAGACTGGCACAGGAAAGTGGTTGAGCGGCGCGCCATCTCAGCGGGGTTCCTTCAAGGTTGCAGAAACTGCGGCCGACAGCGGGGCATAGATCCGCTGATGGCGCTGGCCGAGGCTGGTGAGCAACTCGTAGTCGATGGTTTGGGCCGCACCAGCAATGTCAGTCATGTCGATATCGGGTCCATAGAGCTGAATGAAAGCGCCGCGCCTCGTGAGGTCGGCGGGAACATCCGTGATGTCCACCGCCAGGAGGTCCATTGAAACCCGGCCGAACAGTGGCACCTTGTAGCCAGCCACCGCACCATAGGCAGACGGCTGGCCGTCCGCGCGGTTGTCCGCGCCGCCGGCCCTGCGGTGATATCCGTCGCCGTAACCGGTCGACAGGATGGCGAGCCGGGTCGGGCGGCAGGTGGTCTGGGCCTGACCATATCCGACGGACACATCAGCCGGGACATGCCGGATCTGCAGGATCCGCGCCTCGAGCTTGACCACCGGACGCAGCCGCTCCGGCGCGCCCTCGATGATCTCGCCGCCGTAGAGTGCAATCCCCGGACGCACCATGTCGAAGTGATAGTCCGGGCCGAGATAGATACCGGCGGAATTGGCAAGCGAACAGGGCGTGCACGGAAACAGCTCCCGCAGCGACTTGAACCGCGCGAGCTGCTCCGCGTTGAAAGGCGAACTGGCCGTTGAGCCGCAGGCGAGGTGGCTCATCACCAGCGTGAGGTCGAAGGCCTGCAGCATCGCGCTGTCGGCGGCGATCCGCCGCGTGTCGGCCTCGCTCAGTCCAAGGCGGTTCATGCCGGTGTCGATATGCAGCGCCGCGCCCAGCATCACCTTGCGCCTGCGGCAGAACAGGGCCCATTCCTCTGCCTCAGCCAGCGAGCCGAGCACGGGACGGAGCCTGGCTTCGGCGTAATGGGGAGCGGCGCCCGGCAGGAGACCATTCAGCACATAGATGATGGCACCCGGCATTTCGCGGCGAACCACGACGCCTTCTTGCGGCAGGGCGACAAAAAAGGTGGTGCAGCCGGCCCCCGCCAAGGCCCGCACGACCGGCGTCAGCCCACAGCCATAGGCATCGGACTTGACGGCCGCAGCGCAGATCACAGACGCACCGACCCGGTCACGCAACATCCGCCAGTTGGCTGCAATCGCATCGGTGTCGATGGTCAGGCGGCTGCCATGGACCATGCTGTCGGCGTCACCTTCGGCCCCGCCGTCCGGCCGCAGGCCAGGCGATGCAGATGGCGGTCTGGTCTCTTTGGTGACTGGCGTCATGCTTGGCGGTCTTGTCCGGCGATGCGTCGACAGGAAGGCGATTCGTGGCCCAGGCGGTTGGCACCATCATAAAGACCCGAAGCCGGAATTTCGCCCGTTGCCTTCGTCCAGAACGAAGAAACCCGGGCAACGGTGCTGCCCGGGCTTGTCCAAGGCCCGACAAGGCCAAGGCAAGTGAAAGATTTATTCCATCCGTTCGGGCAGATACTGGTCTTCGGCCAGATCCGAGAAGCGGGTGAACTCGCCCTGGAAGTGCAGCTGCGCCGTCCCGGTCGGGCCGTGACGCTGCTTGGCGATGATGATTTCTGCCTTGCCCTTCAGGCGATCCATCTTGTCCTTCCAGACCTCGTATTCCGGGGTGCCTTCCTCCGGCTCGGTCTTGCTCATGTAGTATTCCTCACGGAACACGAACATGACCACGTCGGCGTCCTGCTCGATCGAGCCTGATTCGCGCAGGTCCGACAGCTGTGGCCGCTTGTCCTCGCGCGATTCCACCTGACGCGAGAGCTGGGACAGGGCGATGATGGGAACGTTGAGTTCCTTCGCCAGCGCCTTCAGGCCCGTGGTGATCTCGGTGATTTCCTGGACGCGGTTGCCGCTGTTCTTCTGGGAACCGGACAGGAGCTGGATATAGTCGACGATAAGCAGGTCAAGGCCGCGCTGGCGTTTGAGCCGGCGGGCACGGGCGACCAGCGAGGCGATGGAAATGCCACCGGTCTGGTCGACGTAAAGCGGTACGGTCTGCATGTGCTGGGCGCAGGCGGCAAGCTTCTCGAACTCGGCCTCGGTGATGTCACCGCGCCGGATTTTCGACGAGGAAATCTCGGCCTGCTCGGAGATGATACGGGTGGCGAGCTGTTCGGCCGACATTTCCAGCGAGAAGAAGCCGACGACACCGCCGTTCATCGTCTTCATCGTGCCGTCTGGCTGCTCCTCGGCCATGAAGGCCTGGGCGACGTTGAAGGCGATGTTGGTGGCAAGTGATGTCTTGCCCATGGCGGGCCGACCGGCGAGCACGATCAAGTCGGAATGCTGCAGGCCGCCCATCAGCCGGTCGAGATCGGTCAATCCGGACGAGATGCCCGACAACGCGCCTTCGCGGTTATAGGCGGCATGCGCCATCTGGATGGTTTCGGTCAGCGCATCGCTGAAGGAGACAAAGCCGCCCTCGCTGCGGCCCTTTTCCGCCAGTTCGAACAGCCGCCGCTCGGCATCGTCGATCTGCTGGTTCGGCGGCATGTCGATCGGCGCGTCGAAGGCGATATTGACCATGTCCTCGCCGATGCGGATCAGGTTCCGGCGCACGGCAAGGTCATAGATCGTGCGGCCATAGTCCTCGGCGTTGATGATCGAGGCCGCATCGGCGGCAAGGCGCAGGAAATATTGCGTCGCGCTGAGGTCGGCGATCTTGGTATCGGCGGGATAGAAGGTCTTGAGCGTGATCGGCGAAGCCGTCTTTCCGGCCCGGATGAGTTGGCCGATCTTCTCGTAAATATCCTTGTGCGGCGGCAGGAAGAAATGATGTGCTTCGAGAAAGTCCGAGACGCGGTAGTAGGTCTCGTTGTTGACCAGGATCGCGCCGAGCAGCTGGCGTTCGGCCTCCGCATTATGCGGCGCGACGCGCAGGCTGTCGCTGGCAGCCTCGATCTTCTGAATGTTGCCTTTCATGGGGTCCCCCGCCTGTCGCACCCCTTCGTTTAGCGGGGATGGCGAGACAGGAAAAGGCGGGAGTGAAGGATCTGTTAATATCCTGCCTGCGCTTCAGATCAGCGGGGACAACTGTCGTTTTCCGCCTTGACGTCCTTGCCCGAGGGGCCGTGACCTGACCTATCCGGCAAACGAAAAACGGCGCCCGCAAGGGGCGCCGTCGCTCAGGTCTTCGATGATGCGAAGACCAGAAAATCAGACGTTGTCGTCTTCGCCTTCGACATCGTCGTCACCGTCTTCAGCTTCATCTTCTTCAAACTCGAAGATGTCCTGCTCGCGGCCGGTCAGGTCTTCGCCGGTTGCCTGGCGCGCGGCTTCGTCGGCCGAACGGGCAACGTTGATGTTGATCGCGACTTCGACTTCCGGGTGCAGCGCAACGATGACGCTGTGCAGGCCGATGTTCTTGATCGGGGCAGACAGGACAACCTGGGTGCGGGCAACGGTGAAGCCGCCAGCGGTTGCAACATCGGCGATGTCACGGGTCGAGACCGAGCCGTAGAGCTGGCCGGTTTCAGAGGCCGAGCGGATGACGACGAAGGTCTGGCCCTTCAGGGTCTCGCCAACAGCCTCGGCGTCCTTGCGGCGCTCCAGGTTGCGGGCTTCGAGCTGAACGCGGTCAGCTTCGAACTTGGCGAGGTTCGCCTTGTTGGCGCGCAGCGCCTTGCCCTGCGGCAGCAGGAAATTGCGGGCGTAACCGTCGCGGACGCGAACCTTGTCGCCCATCTGGCCGAGCTTGGCCACGCGTTCAAGCAGAATGACTTCCATTGGACTTCTCCAGTCGGTCTGTCCCACGGACATCATGGTCCGTGGTTAGAGGCCGAGCTTCAGCCCGTCGGCCCCAATCCGGGATTGCCAGGTTTTACGCCGACAGCGTCAGGTCTTAAACTGACAAGGTCGCGGCAAGGAAACCTCGCCGCGACCTGAACCGGGTCAGGCCCGGGATTACTTGATGACGAAGGGCAGCAGCGACAGGATGCGCGCACGCTTGATGGCGCGGGCCAGTTCACGCTGCTTCTTCGCGGACACCGCAGTGATGCGGCTCGGAACGATCTTGCCACGCTCGGAAATGTAGCGCTGCAGCAGACGGATGTCCTTGTAGTCGATGACCGGGGCACCGTTGCCGGTGAACGGGCAGGTCTTGCGACGACGGAAGAACGGACGACGGGTCTGGGACTGGGTCTGGGCGATTTCGGACATTGTCAATTACTCCGCATCTGCACGGCGGGGACCACGGTCGCCGCGGTCACCACGAGCCGGACGGTCGCCACGATCCGGGCGGTCGCTGCGCTCACCGCCGAAGCGGTCGTCGCGGCGGCGACGGTCGTCACGGTCGCGCTTCTGCATCATGGCAGACTGTTCTTCGTCATGGGCTTCGACCTTGATGGTCATGAAGCGCAGGACGTCTTCGTTGAGGCCCATCTGGCGTTCCATCTCGGCAATCGCGGCATGCGGTGCGTCGATGTTCATCAGGGTGTAGTGAGCCTTGCGGTTCTTCTTGACGCGGTAGGCGAGGGAGCGCAGGCCCCAGGTCTCGATCTTGCCGACCTTGCCACCATTGGCCTCAAGGAGACCCTTGTACTGCTCGACGAGCTGCTCGACCTGCTGGGTCGACACGTCCTGGCGGGCCAGGAACACGTGTTCATAAAGCGGCATGTGTTGATTGCCTTTCTAAGTGTCAATCGGACGGAACCTGGCGCAAAGCCTCAACGTGCCTACGGAAAGGTACGTATAAGTCCTACGAGAGCGGAGACACGGGAAGGCGGATCCCTTACGATCCTGATGCGTCCAAAAAGACACATCCTTCCGTTCAGCCACCAGCCAAGGTTCCGGACGAGCCCGCTCTATACAGGAACTTTGCCGGATTGCAAGACGAATGGCGCTTCAAAGCTGGTCGAGGCGTGACAATGGCGGGGCTGGCCATGGACTTTGACAGGCCTTGCGCCTGGAAACGGGGATTAGCGCCCTGCAGTTCCGGCCCCTGACCAAGAGAAAGCCACGGAAATCTAGGGGTGCATCGGGGGGCAGACGCCCTGCAAGACTTGACAGCAGGCCAGCGCCCGGACCATAGCGGCGCAAAGATCGGTTGTATTCCCGCTTGGATGGCGCTGCCGCGACAGGGCGGGGACAACATGAACAGGTTAACAAGGGCCAGGCGGATCACGCCTCGCCGCTGCGGAGGCACAGGCATGAGCGTTGCTTTCATCTTCCCCGGACAGGGCAGCCAGGACATCGGCATGGGCAAGGAACTTGCCGACGCCTTTCCGCAAGCCCGTGCCGTGTTTGAAGAAGTCGACGCCGCGCTTGGCCAGAAGCTGTCCGAGCTGATGTGGTCGGGCGAGAAAGATGAACTGACGCTGACAGCGAACGCCCAGCCGGCGCTGATGGCCGTCAGCCTCGCGGCCATGAAAGCCATGGAATCGCGTGGCATCGACCTGAAGGCAAGCGCTGCCTTTGTTGCCGGCCATTCCCTCGGTGAATATTCGGCCCTGGCTGCAGCCGGAAGTCTGAGCATTGGTGACACAGCCCGGCTGCTGCGCCTGCGCGGATCCGCAATGCAAGCAGCGGTCCCGGTCGGGGTCGGCGCCATGGCGGCCCTGCTCGGTCTGGAGTTCGACGTTGCCCGGGAAGTCGCCGCCGAAGCGAGCGCGCCGGGAGAAGTCTGTGAGGCGGCCAATGACAACGCCCCCGGGCAGGTGGTCGTCTCCGGCCACAAGGCCGCAGTCGAACGGGCGCTGGAAATCGCCAAGGGCAGGGGAGGGCGCCGTGCCGTTCTGCTGCCTGTCTCCGCACCGTTCCATTGTTCCCTGATGCAGCCGGCCGCAGATGCGATGGCTGCAGCGCTTGCGGATGTGACCATTCATGCGCCGAAAGTGCCGTTGGTCGCCAATGTGCTGGCCGCACCGATCAGCGACCCGGACGAAATCCGTGCCCGCTTGGTCGAACAGGTCACCGGCACCGTGCGCTGGCGCGAATCCGTCGAGTGGATGGCCGGACAGGGTGTGGATACGTTTGTGGAAATCGGGGCCGGCAAGGTGCTGACCGGCATGGTCAAGCGCATTGCCAAGGACGCGGGCGGCCTTGCCGTGAACGTGCCGGCCGACATCGATGCCGTGCTTGAAAAACTGAACGGCTGAGTGGCCCTTGCCGAAGTCGAACTAGGAAGGAAGAAGCAATGTTCAACCTGACCGACAGGATGGCCCTCGTCACCGGCGCAACCGGCGGGATCGGTGAAGCCATCGCCCGTGCGCTGCACGCCCAGGGCGCAACCGTGACCCTGTCCGGTACCCGCGCCGAAAAGCTGGAAGCCCTGGCTGCCGATCTTGGCGAACGGGTGCACGTCGCGCCGGCCAACCTGTCCGACCGCGCCGCCGTTGAAGGGCTCATCCCCTCAGCTGAAGCTGCAATGGGCCGGGTCGACATTCTCGTCAACAATGCCGGCATTACGCGGGACAACATCTTCATGCGGATGAAGGACGACGAGTGGGACCAGGTGCTGGAAGTGAACCTGACCTCCGGCTTCCATCTCTGCCGCGCCGCGATCAAGGGCATGATGAAGCGCCGCCATGGCCGCATCATCGGCATTGCCTCGGTCGTCGGCATCACCGGCAATCCGGGCCAGGCGAACTACGCGGCGGCCAAGGCAGGCATGATCGGCATGTACAAGTCGGTTGCCCGCGAGATTGCCAGCCGCGCCGTCACCGTCAACACCATTGCGCCGGGCTTCATCGAGACGGCGATGACGGATGTGTTGAATGACAAGCAGAAAGAATCGATTCTGGGCAGCGTCCCGGCCGGACGGCTGGGCACCGCGCATGAAATCGCCGCTGCAGCTGTCTATCTGGCCAGCGACGAGGCCGGTTACATGACGGGCCAGACCCTGCATGTGAACGGCGGCATGGCGATGATCTGATCCCGAGCGGCGGGCGATCCGGCCCTTTGCCGGGTTCGTCCACAGCACGGTCGGTCAGCCACCATAAGGTGCTGATGCAGAAGCATCATCGCATCTATACAAGAGTTTCCAATTGCCGGTGGAACACGTTGTTCCCCGGCATTCCAAGCCCTGGGTCTGCGTCTGGTAATGCCCTACAAAGTGTGTTACCTAGCCGCCGATTATTCTGGACAGATCAACGGACTGGCCTATTTCCCTTGGCTATGCCCGGCGATCGGCCCGGATATCTCCCGAGCGAGCACTTGTGGATTTCTAAAATATGCCCAAGATGCGCTGGCACGGGTGACCGGTTCGTAAAAACCACCGAGGTAAGTAAAATGAGCGATATCGCGGAACGTGTGAAGAAGATCGTTATCGAGCACCTGGGCGTCGATTCCGAGAAGGTTGTCCTGGGCGCGAGCTTCATCGACGACCTCGGCGCAGACAGCCTTGACACTGTTGAACTGGTCATGGCGTTCGAAGAAGAATTCGGCGTTGAAATCCCGGACGATGCAGCCGAGACGATCCTGACCGTCGGTGACGCTGTCAGCTTCCTGGAAAAGAACGCCGGTTAATCCGGTTCTCCCCCTGACCTTACGGGCAGCAGCGTTCGCGCTGCGCCCGAACCATGTGCGGGCTTATGAGACGAGTCGTCGTTACCGGTATGGGCATGGTCACTCCGCTTGGTTGCGGAGTTGACGTGACCTGGAAGAAGATCCTCGAAGGTCAGAGCGGGGCGCGTCGCGTCACCGGCTTTGAAAGCGATGATCTTGCCTGTCAGATTGCGTGTCAGATCCCGCGCGATCCTTCGGTCGAGGGGGCCTACAACCCGGATGACTGGATGGATCCGAAAGAGCAGCGCAAGGTCGACGATTTCATCGTCTATGCCATGGCTGCCGCGGATCAGGCCCTTGCCGATGCCAACTGGAAGCCATCGACCTACGACGAGCAGACCCGCTCGGGCGTGTTGATCGGCTCCGGCATCGGCGGCCTCCAGGGTATTGAGGAAGCGGCAAACATCCTGCGGGACAAGGGCCCGCGCCGCATCAGCCCGTTTTTCATTCCCGGGCGACTGATCAATCTGGCCGGCGGTCAGGTGTCGATCCGGCATGGGCTCAAGGGACCGAACCATGCGGTCGTCACAGCCTGCTCCACCGGTGCGCATGCCATTGGCGATGCCGCCCGGCTGATCGCCTTCGGTGATGCCGATGTTATGGTGGCCGGCGGAACGGAATCGCCGATCTGTCGCCTGTCGCTGGCCGGCTTTGCCGCCTGCCGGGCACTTTCCACAAGTTACAACGACCAGCCGACCAAGGCCTCGCGCCCCTATGACAAGGACCGCGATGGGTTTGTCATGGGCGAGGGGGCCGGTGTCGTCGTGCTGGAAGAATATGAGCACGCGGTCGCCCGCGGCGCCCGGATTTACGCCGAAGTCATCGGCTATGGTCTGTCCGGCGACGCCTTCCACATCACGGCCCCGTCCGAAGATGGCGATGGCGCTTTCCGTTGCATGAGCGCCGCCCTGAAGCGGGCCGGCGTCATGGCCAGCGACATCGACTACGTCAATGCCCATGGCACGTCGACGATGGCCGATACGATCGAACTGGGCGCTGTCGAACGCCTTGTTGGCAATGCCGCCAATCGGCTGACCATGTCCTCGACCAAGTCGTCGATCGGACACCTGCTCGGCGCAGCCGGGGCCGTGGAGGCAATCTTCTCGGTTCTGGCCATCCGTGACAGCATCGTTCCGCCGACATTGAACCTGGACAATCCGTCGGTTGAGACAGAGATTGATCTGGTTGCGAAAAAGGCCAAGCCGATGAATGTCGACATTGCCCTGTCGAATTCTTTCGGCTTCGGCGGCACGAATGCCTCGCTGGTGTTCCGCAAGGTCGCAGCCTGAGGCAAGACATGGCGTCTGGTCCCGGGCAGCGCTGGCTGTGCCGTCCGGGGCTCCTGCAAATCGCTGTTTCGCCCCAATCGGCAGGTTTAACCGTGACGGGGTGATCAGCCGGGGACCTCGCATCTCCGGCGCGCCCTGACAGAACGCCAGCTGTATCTCGTCCGACATGCCCCCGCGGGCGGCGGACGCAGTGCCTGCGAACCCGATCCTGAGGAACGAGCGAGCCTATGCGACTGAAGCCGAAAAGCCCGCGCGAAGCGATTCAGCCGGACAAGGCCCCCGAGCCGCCCACCCGCTCGCGCCATGTGCGCAACCCGTTCGTCATTCTCATCAATCTCATCCTCAGCAGCATTGTCCTGATGATGTTGGCTGCAGGAGCCGCGCTCTACTGGGGCAAGACCCAGTTCGATGCCGGTGGCCCCCTCACGGCGGACAGGACTGTCATTATTTCCTCCGGACAGGGCCTCAGCACGATTGCCGAAACCCTCGAAGCGAACAACGTCATATCCAATGCCTGGGTGTTTGACGTCGGGGTTCGCGCCTACAAGAACGCCGGCCGGCTCAAGGCCGGGGAATATGCCTTCAAGGCAGGCGTCTCGATGCAGGACGTCATGCAGGATCTGGTCGAGGGCAATGCCGTTACGCATGCCGTGACCATCCCGGAAGGCTGGTCTACGGCACAGATCGTCGCGCGGCTGCGGGAAAACGAGATCCTCACCGGAGAGATTGCGACCATCCCGGACGAAGGTGCCCTGTTGCCGGAGACCTACACCTTCACCCGTGGCGCCTCCCGCCAGCAGATCCTGGACCAGATGGCGGCTGCCCAGACAAAGCTTCTCAAGGAAGTCTGGGGACGGCGGACGGAAGGCCTGCCGATCAAGACACCGGAAGAACTCGTCATCCTCGCCTCCATCGTGGAGAAGGAAACCGCCCGGGCCGATGAACGTCCGCGCGTCGCTGGTGTGTTCGTCAACCGGTTGAACAAGTCGATGCCGCTGCAGTCGGATCCGACCATCGTCTACGGCATTCATGGCGGCGAAGCCTGGACCCGTGACCGTTCGGCGATCACGCGGGCCGATCTGGATCGCAAGACCCCTTACAACACCTACCAGATCCCGGCGCTGCCGCCCGGACCCATCGGCAATCCGGGCCGGGCAGCCATGGAGGCCGTGGCCAATCCGTCGCGGACCAAGGACCTGTATTTCGTTGCGGACGGCACGGGCGGACACGTCTTTGCCGAGACCTACGAGCAGCATCAGGCCAATGTGCGCAAGTGGCGTGAGATCGAGCGCAACCAGCGCAGCCTGCAGGGGCAGCAGACCCCTGCAGCTCCGGCCGCACCCGCGACGCAGAACTAGGCGGCGGCCGGTGGGACCGGTGACAGCATCCGAAAGCGTGAAGGACAGGACAACATGGCACTGGCCAGCATGACCGGGTTTGCCCGGGTCGAGGGCTCCCATGGCGGCGCCCGGTGGACGTGGGAACTGCGGTCTGTCAATGGCAAGAACCTGGACCTGCGCCTGCGACTTCCGGCCGGTATGGAGGAGCTTGAGGCCAGCCTGAAAGCGCGGGCCGGTCAGGTCCTGGCGCGCGGCAACGTTTCCGCCAATCTGTCGCTTCAGCGCGAGCAGGGCGGGGCTGTCCTTGCCGTCAACGAGGCCGCGCTCGAAGCTGTCCTGCGTGCGATCCAGGTGCTGCACCGCCGGCTGCCGGATGCTGCCCCGCCGACGCTGGACGGGATCCTCGCGCACAAGGGGGTGTTGGAACTGGTTGAACCGGAGGAAGACGAAAGCGAACGGGCAGCGCTTCAGACGGCCGTTTCCGAAAGCTTCGACACCGCGTTGGCGGCATTGGTCGACATGCGTCTCAGTGAAGGGGCAACCATCGCCGAGGTGCTGGACGGTCATCTCAACACCATTGCCGCCGCAACGATGGCAGCAGAAGCGCTGCCAGCCCGGCAGCTTGAGGCGATCAAGGCACGGCTGAAAGCGCAGCTGGAAGACCTGGTCGCCGCCGTCCCGGCACTCGATCCCCAACGCCTGGCACAGGAGGCCGCCTTGCTGGCCACCAAGGCGGACGTGCGCGAGGAACTGGATCGCCTCAGCGCCCATGTGGACGCAGCGCGCAAGCTGCTGGCGACCGGCGGCCCAATTGGCCGCAAGCTCGATTTCCTGGCGCAGGAATTCAACCGCGAAGCCAACACCCTGTGTTCCAAGTCGAATGACGTGGCGCTCACCGCCATCGGACTGGAGCTGAAGGCGGTGATTGATCAGCTTCGCGAACAGGTTCAGAACTTGGAGTGACCCCGATGGCAGATGCGCAAAAGTCGCAAGCCGGTACAGTCGTGACTGCGGACGCTGCCGAGGCCAGCCGACGCGGCCTGATGCTGGTGCTGTCCTCTCCGTCAGGTGCGGGCAAGTCGACCATTGCCCGGCTGTTGCTGGAGCGGGAAGACAATCTCGAACTGTCGATCTCGGTGACCACACGGCCACGCCGCAGCAGCGAGATCGACGGCGTGCATTATCATTTCATCAGCCGCGAGCGTTTCGAGCAGATGCGCGACCGCGGCGAATTGCTGGAATGGGCCGAAGTGCATGGCAATTACTACGCCACGCCGCGCGATCCGGTCGAGATGGCGCTCGGCGAGGGCAGGGACGTCCTGTTCGATATCGACATCCAGGGCACGTTCCAGCTCTATGAGCGCATGCGCGAGGACGTGGTCTCGGTCTTCATCCTGCCGCCGTCCATCGCCGAGATGAAGTCGCGGCTGCATCGCCGGGCGGAAGACACCGAGGACGTCATCCTGCGCCGCCTGAAAACGGCTGTCGGCGAGATGCGGCACTGGAGCGAATACGACTATGTCGTCGTCAACGAGGATCTTGCCCGCGCCTATGAGGCAGTCCGGGCGATCCTGAAGGCCGAACGCCACAAACGCGCCCGCTCCGCCGCCATCGGCCAGTTCATCGAAGGCATGGTCGGAGACCTGCAAGGGGAACTCGGCGGCGAAAGCTGAGCGGACAAATCAGGACACGCCCCAAGCCCGCCCGGGTTGCCGGTTGCGGGCTTTTTGCCAGTCACATCAGAGCAGCCAGATGCCGTTTTCGATAGCCGGAGCGACGAGGGCCTTGTTCTCAGCGCTCTCGGAGAAGCCGATGAGGACGCCCGCCCGGTCCCAGGCGCCGGATGACAGTCGCTCGAGCCAGCCGGTCAGTCCGGCACTTTCGGCATCACGGCCAAGGACGTTGTTGTACAGGGCGTTGATATAGGCGCTGTCGGACGTGTTGCTGCCATAGCGCTGGAGGAATTCGGCCGACCCGAGGAAGGCAGAGGACATCTGGTGCTGTGTCATCCCGGCATCCACAAGTTTAACATTGTGCCTCAGTCCGTCGGTATCGGGAGTGCGGGCAAAGGCCGCCTGGTAAAGGCGATAGGTCTGGCCGGCGGCACCATCCAGGTCAAAGGCGAGGATATTTACTCCGTAACTGTAAAACTCGACCCGTTCAACATTCACAATCTCGATTGATTGGAGGGGCGTGGTTGATTTGTGGCAGATCAGAAAGCCGTTCGAGTTCTTTTCAATATTATAGGATGTTGGATGCCCTTGAAGACGAGCCGTATCGAGTCCGCCTCTTCCATCGAAATAATTCTGTCCTGATCCTAGGAAAGCTCGATTGTTAAATTGATTTCCATATACTGTATCGTCGCCGGATCCAGCTGAAACATCTCTAAAGTTCGTATATGTATTTTCGATAATCTTTCCATCGTACGTGCCGCGATAAGCACCGCTTTCCATATCGAAAGAACTGATTTGTGATTTCGGGTCGGCACTTAGGCTAATAGCGCCGTTTCCGATCACAGTAGAACCTGAACTGAAAACAATAATTGACGTTCTAATATTTGCTTCGGAGAAATCTATAAACAGCGACTTTCCACTCGAGCCGAAGTGCAAATCGCGCGATCGCTCCCAGGTCCCATAAAACTCAAATCGTTCAACATTGTTGATAATATACTCGCTTAAATATGCGGCGTTCATCCTTAGGGTGTCATAGCCATCGCCGCCATCCAGATTGAATGAGTCGATCTTTGAATTGAGGTGGAAAAAATCATCTCCGGCGGTCCCGAAATTGTCGCCTTCCTTGATCGAGATCACATTGCGCACGCTGGTCTCCAAATGTCGGCCATGACTTGGGCGCACTGATAAAATTTACGAGTGCAAAATGCAATCGGAAGTCGCGGGAAATCCCGCGCGTGCCGGCGCAGTCCCGAATTAAGCCAAGAGGCAACCAGGGCGGAAAACAAGGCGCAGGGCAGGGGCAGGGCGGGACCCTTTCAGCCTTGACGCGCGTAGGCGCGCAAGAAAACGCGGACGGCGGCGTTGACCGTTGCGGTTCGCTCAGTGTCGGTCGGTGCGTCGCCAACGTTCAGCAGCATGCGGCGCAGGGTGCCGGCGATGCACAGGTCGAGAAAGTGCCAGGCGGCCACGTCCTCGTCCTCGATGTCCAGGGCGCCGGCGGCGATATGCGGGCGCAGGAAATCCTTGAGGTTCTCGCGGCCACGCAGCGGGCCTTCCTCGTAGAGCAGGCGGCCGAAGTCGGGGAACTTTTCGGTGGCGCCGATGACCATGCGCAGCATCGAGATCATGTCCGGCTGCATCATTCTGGCCAGATAGAGGTCAGCGATGGTCTTGAGGTCGTGTTCCAGGTCGCCGATGGTTGCCGGGATCTGCAGGCAGCTTTCCGGCTGGTCAAAACGGTCCTTCAGGATCAGCGCCTTGAACAGGGCTTCCTTGCTGTCGAAATAGACATAGAGCGTACCCTTTGACACTCCGGATTCCCGGGCAACCGCATCCATGCTGGTGCCATCAAAACCGTTGGCCCGGAACACGCGGCGTGCGCCGTCAAGGATCTGCTGCCGCTTGGCATTGTCCTGCCGGTCATCTGCCGGCGTGGCTTCTGGCGTTGCTTCCGGCCTGGTGGCTCCGCGTGTCATGTCGTGTCCATGGTTGAAGGGCAGAGAGCCTGCCGTTTGTCCCGGTTCGTACGTATCTGGCCCGATCCTGTCAAACCCCGAGACCCGATCTGGCGGAAGAGTGCCAGATTCGCGGGCTCCTCCTGCCAGAATGTCCCGAATTTGCCAATTGCCCGGATCACCTGGCGGAGGAGGGCGTGTTTTCGAGGGGGCCGGCCTCTTGCAAGGGGGCGGGCACAGCGCTATAAACCATTGACCGAACCGTTCAGTCAATACGCAATGCCCCTTCTGGCGCGCAGTGCGGTTCCAAGGAAAGTTTACGCCTGTGTCCGACAGCGTTCCCGCCTCGATTGACACTTCCGCTGCACCTACAGCAGCAGAACCGAATCGCCGCTCGCCCCACGCGACGGCGACGGGCGGCGGATCTCCGACAGGTCAACCGGAAGCACATTCCCCCACCCGTGCCCGGAACAACCCCGGAGATCCGTCGCCGATCCCATCCGATCGCAGCCGGCGCAAGGCGAAGGCAAAGACCATCCTCAGCGTGATCGCGCTGGTGGCGCTTGGCAGCGCGTCCTGGGCCGGATTTGGCTGGTGGACCGAGGGCCGCTTCATGGAGACCACCGACGACGCCTATGTCTCGGTGGATATCACCAGCGTCCTGTCCAAGGTTTCCGGCTATGTCGCGGCCATCGAGGTGAGTGACAACCAGCGCGTCGAGGTTGGGGACATCCTGGCCCGCATCGATGATGGCGACCACCGGCTCGTCGTGCAGGGCGCACGGGACCAGATTGCCAGCGCCGAGGCGACGGTCGACCGGATCGCAAGTCAGATCACGGCTGCCCATGCTTCGGTCGACCAGGCCACCGCAACAGTGGCGGCCATGCAGGCCCGGGCCGACGAGGCCCGCGCCAACCACGAACGGCAGATCCGACTGACGGAAGGCAAGGTGACCAGCCAGGCGTCACTGGATGGAGCCGTCGCCAATCTGCACAGCAGCGAAGCCAACTTGCGGAGCGCGGAGGCCGCTGTCGCCGTGGCGCGCGCCAATATCCTCGTGCTGGAAGGCCAGAAGCGGGAGGCGGAACAGGCCATCGCCGCGGCCCGCACCAAGCTGGAAAAGGCCGAGTACGACCTCAGCTTTACCGCCATCCGGGCACCCGTCGCCGGCATCGTCAGCAACCGGGCGGCGCAGGTCGGCACGTTGCTGCAGCCGGGCAGCCGGGTTGCGGCCATCGTGCCGCTGACCGACACCCGCATCGACGCCAATTTCAAGGAAACCCAACTCGGCCACATCCGCCCCGGCGCCCGTGCGGCGGTCAAGGTGGATGCCTATCCGGGGCTGGTGCTGGAGGCGACCGTCGACAGCATTTCGCCGGCGACAGGCTCTGTGTTCTCGCTGCTGCCGTCGGAAAATGCCACGGGCAATTTCACAAAGGTGGTGCAGCGCGTGCCTGTTCGCATCACCGTGCCGATGAGCCAGAAGGGCGCCGATGCCCTGCGTGCCGGCATGTCGGTGGTGGTGGACGTGGACACCCGCACGGGTGCGGCCAATCCCGCCGCCACGGCCAGCCTGCACTAGGCCCGGCATGACCAGCGCGGTGGCAACCAGCAGTGACGCGCCAAGCCGGGGCGGGGAAGGGCGCAAGCTCTTCACGTTCCTTTGCATGGTCTTCGGCATGTTCATGGCGATCCTGGACATCCAGATCGTCTCGGCCTCGCTTGCCGAGATCCAGGCCGGGCTGGCGGCGTCCTCGGATGACATCCCCTGGATCCAGACCAGCTACCTGATCGCCGAAGTGATCATGATCCCGCTGTCCGGCTACCTGTCGCGGATGCTGTCGACGCGCTGGATGTTTGCAATTTCCGCCGCCGGCTTCACCTTGATGAGCCTGATGTGCGCCACCGCCACCTCCATCGAGGAAATGATCGTCTGGCGCGCGCTGCAGGGATTTCTCGGTGGCGGCATGATCCCGACGGTGTTTGCCACGGCCTATCTCATCTTCCCGCGCGAGAAGTTCAACGTCATCTCGCCGATCATCGGCCTTGTCGCCACGCTTGCGCCCACCATCGGCCCGACGCTCGGCGGCTACATCACCGACTTTGGCTCGTGGCACTGGCTGTTCCTGATCAACGTGGTGCCCGGCATCTTCGTGACGCTGGCCGCCGTGATGCTCATCGACTTCGACAAGCCCGACCTCAGCCTGTTCGACCACTTCGACTGGGTCGGCTTTGCCGCCATGGCGGTGTTTCTCGGCTCGCTGGAGTTCGTGCTGGAGGAAGGCAACGGCGAGGACTGGTTCCAGAGCGAGGAAATCGTCCTGTTCACGGCTGTCATGCTGCTGGGCGCAGCGATCTTTTTCTGGCGCGCGTTCACCGCCCGCGAGCCGGTGGTGGATCTGACGGCCTTTTCCAACAAGAACTTCGCCATGGGCAGCCTGTTCAGCTTCGTCCTCGGCATCGGGCTCTACGGGCTCACCTATCTTTATCCGGTCTATCTGGCTGGCGTGCGCGGCTACACGTCGCTGCAGATCGGCGAGACGATGTTCGTCAGCGGCCTCGCCATGTTCCTGACCGCGCCACTGGCCGGACGGCTGATGTCGGTGCTGGATCCGCGCGTGATGATGGGCATCGGCTTTGCCGGGTTTGCCGCCGGCACCTGGCTGATGACCGGCATCACCCGGGACTGGGACTTTTATGAGTTGCTGCTGCCGCAGATCCTGCGCGGCTCGTCGCTGATGTTGTGCATGGTGCCGATCAACAACATCGCGCTCGGCATGCTGCCGCCAGAGATGATCAAGAATGCCTCCGGCCTGTTCAACCTGACGCGCAACCTGGGCGGTGCGGTGGGGCTTGCCATCATCAACACGGTGCTGAGCCAGCGGCAGGATTTCCACTATGCGCGGCTGCAGGAAAGCGTCAACGGCGCGCGGGCCCCGGTGACCGAAACGCTTGCCGGCCTGACGCAGACGTATCAGAGCCTCGGCGATGATGCGGCCACTGCGGCGCTGAAGGCGCTGAGCGGCATGGTGACGAAACAGGCGTTCCTGATGTCCTTCATCGACGTGTTCCTGATCCTGACGCTCCTGTTCCTGTCGCTGCTGGCGGCGATCTTTTTCGTCGAACGGCCCAAGCCCATGGGCGGCGGGGGCGGGGGCCACTGAGCGGGCATCCGCATTCGCACCGGCAGACACGGCACGAATCCGGTAGGCTCGCGCCCATGTCCGACCCTGCAAAACCCGTGCGCAAGAAGCCGCGCGTGCCAACCGAAGAGCGGCTGACGCGGATCACGCTGGCCTATCTGGAGCGCTACGCAACGTCACTCGCCAACCTGCGCCGGGTGCTGACACGGCGTGTCGAGAAGGCTGCAAAGGCGCATGAGCGCGATGTGGCCGAGTTTCTTCCGCTCGTCGAGATCGTGCTGGAGAAAGCCGCGCGGTCCGGCCTCGTCAATGACGAGGTCTATGCCGAGACAAAGGCGGCCAGCCTGCGCCGCAAGGGCGCGTCCAGCCGCCAGATCACCGCGAAACTGAGCGCCCGTGGGGTCAGCCGCAGCGTCATCGAAGAGACGCTCGCCCGCGATGACTCCGATTCAGCCGCTGCCGCCCGCCGCTACGCACAGCGCCGCCGCCTTGGCCCCTGGCGCAAGGGCTGGCACGACGAAGACGGTGCCGCCCGCCGGGACCGAGACCGCAAGGACCTGGCGGCCCTGTGCCGTGCCGGCCATGGGCTGGATGTGGCGCGCAAGGCGTTACAAGGTGCCGAGGACGAGTTGGGGTAAGCGTTGCGATCCAGACGCATAGAGCACCTTGGATGCGGCGGCCTTGGTCGGTGATCGCGGCGGAAGTCCCGGCGAGAAGTGATCAGTGGTTTGGCCATCATCTGGGCGCAGGCAGACAAGGCGTTCTCGTTCCACCTATTCATATAAGTTCCATAATATATCTTATGCGAATTACGGGTATGGCAACAGCGGCGTGGGTATGAGGCGCAGAACAATGCCTCGATTGGAGGATTTCCGCTCCCCCTATCGGCGACACACAGCAGTTCTGTCCATCTGGCCATCAACCCAACTGCTTGCACATGAAAACCGAGTACGGGTCTGGCTGGTAGTCTGCAAACGGGTCGACGTACGAGAAACCGGACGCCTCATAGAGATGGCGTGCGGCAAAACTGTCGGTGCCGGTCTCCAGATAGAATGCGCGGATGCCTTCGGCCACCGCGTCAGTCTCCAGCCTTGCGAGGATCGTCCGGGCAATGCCTTGGCCGCGAAAGGCCGGACGGACAAACATGCTCTTCACTTCGGCAGTTGCCGCATCCATCGGCACATAGGCACCACATCCGGCCAATGCATCGCCAACCCGCGCAGTCAGGAAAACAACAGACGACTGATTGAGCGCGCGGATGCCCAAGGCATGATTGCTTTCCGGCGGCGAGGTTTCGGCAGACTGGGCTAGCCGCTCGGCGATCAGTGCCTCGATCTCAACGCCTGCCGGACACTCGCGGCGAATGACGGGTTGCATGACAAGCCTCCGATGAAACAGCAGATACTCGCTTGAGAGGCAAGAATGGTGCCGGTTGGCGCTCACCGGGTGGTTCCATCTCTTGGTGTCTCGAATGCCCTCAGGTGATCGAGGACAAATTCGGCCCTGGTCGGAACATCCGTCTTCGGCAGGATGACCACGTCGTATCCAAGCCCCGGATAGATCTGCAGCAGGCGCTCATACTCCTCTAGGGCACTGGCAAGATCATGCCGCCTTTCCGCGTCGGTCCGGTAAAGTTCCGGCCAAGGCGGCGTCAGGAAGACCTGAGCGTGAAAGCGCGGCTGGTCGCCAAGGGTGTCCGCAAGGCTGCAGCCTGACGCAAGCTGCAGGGCCGCCGCCGCATCGATGAGGCCCCGATCAAAGAACACCCATCCCTTTTCATCCGCAACACGGATGCGATCGAGACAGGCCATGTCGACGGCGCGGCGGGCAAAAGCATCGAGATTGACCCAGGGAAGCGCCGTTCCTGCCCCGTGCAGTTCCTCGGCGACGATCCGCCGGCCAGGCTCCTCGACCGTCCTGTAGCCGCGTTTCGCGAGCGCCTCGATCAGGGTCGACTTGCCCCCACCGGAACAGCCGGAGAGGATCACATGACGACTTCCGGCATTCTGATGCATTGATCCGGGTTCCCTGCCCCTGCCTTTAAGTCGGGCCATGCTGCCCCCTGCTGCCGCTCAGTCGCTGTCCGGCCGTCCGCTGCGCAGTTTCTTGATGCCGCCGCGCTGCTTCTTCGTATCGAGGCGGCGCTTTTTGGAGGCAAGCGTCGGCCGGGTTGCCTTGCGGGGCTTGTCGCGGTGGGCGGCCTTGATAAGAAGCTCGATCAGCCGGGCCAGCGCATCTTCGCGGTTTTGTTCACGCGTGCGGAAACGGTCGGCCTGAATGAGGATTTCACCAGCCTGCGTCAGGCGGCTACCGGCCAGTTCCCCTGCCCGTTGCTTCACATCATTTGGCAACGTACGGTTGTTGTCAAGTTGAAAACGCAACTGCACCGCCGTCGAGACCTTGTTGACATTCTGGCCGCCCGGCCCGGAGGCGCGGATGAACTCTTCGCTGAGGTCGCGCTCGTCAATATGCAGCCGTCCCTTGATCGTGATGCGGCGGCTTTCCGGCGCGGTCTCGAGCGGCCTCGGGGCTGGTGGACCCGGAGGCGCCGGCGGCACTGGAGGCTCCCGGTCGCTCATGCCAACACGCCTCCCAGAATGGTGGCGACAAGCGCTGCTTCTGCCTCGCCGCGGAAAGCCTCGTCCTTCAGCGTTTTGCCGGTGAGCGCAAGAACCTGGGTCTCGAAATCGGCATAATGTTGCGTCGCCGACCAGATGAGGAAAATCAGATGCACCGGCTCCACATGCGGCTTGAGTTTGCCTGCCGCGATCCAGGCGCGGATGACGGCTGCCTTTTCGCTCACCAGCTGGCGCAGCGAGCCCTGCAGCACGGGTTTCACCTGCGGCGCCCCTTGCAGGATTTCGGAGGCAAAAAGACGCGACGCTTCAGGCCATTCAGCCGAGATCTTCAACTTCTGGCGGATGTAGTCCGCCAGCTCTGCCGCCGGATCACCGGTGATGTCCAGCATGCGCAGCGGCGCCAGCCAGGTGTCGAGAATGTGCTCGAGCACGGCTTCGTAGATCGCCGTCTTGGTCGGGTAGTAGTAGAGCAGGTTCGATTTCGACATCCCTGCCCCGGCGGCGATCTTCTCGATGGTCGCCCCGCCGAAGCCGAAGCGCGAGAATTCCAAAAGACCGGCTTCCAGGATGCGGGCGCGGTTGCGTTCCTGGATCCGGGTCGGCTTGCCATCCGTGTCGCCTGGCGTCTGCCGTGCTGCTGGCGCGCTGCGCAGGCCGGGCTTGCGCTTCAAGGGGGATGATTTCGGCGTGCTGCGCGTCGGGCTCATCGGGCAGCTCCGGCCTTGACGCTGCTTGCGACCCTAGGCCGGATGCCGACGCCGGACAGGATGATGCGCACCACGTTGTCGCGAGCAAGGGCGAACTGCTCGTCGCTCAGCGGCTTGCCGTCGTTCAGCGTCTCGATCTGGTGGATGAAATCGGCGTAGTGCTGCGTCGTCGACCAGATCATATAGAGCAGCGTGCGCGGATCGACCGGGTCCATCCGCCCTTCCCCGACCCAGCGCTCGATGATGGCGATGCGGGTGGCGGTCCATTCGCGCAATGTCGTCTCGAGATAGTCCTGGATGACCGGCGCCCGGTGCAGGATCTCGTTGGCCCAGACCTTGGATCCCATCGGGTGCTGGCGCGAGATGTCCATCTTGGTGGTGATGTAGTGGGTCAGCGCCTCCTCCGGGTCCTCGCAGTCGTCGAAGGAGTTGGCGGCATCGAGCCAGATCATGAAGATGTTTTCGACGACCTGGCGGTACAGCGCTTCCTTGGTGGCGAAATAGTAATGCAGGTTGGCTTTCGGGATCCCTGCCCGCTCGGCGATCATGCCGGTCGTTGCGCCCCGATAGCCATGCTCGGCAAACACGGCCTCTGCTGCCGACAGGATCGCCCGTTCCGTTTCCGCCCGTGCTGCACTTCTGGTGGACACCTTGCGATCCATGCGCTCCCGTTTCCCCTGCGTTCGGCAGGTCGTATTCCGGCAAGCGGGTGCCGGGAAAATCATCTGGCCGATGAAATTATCATCTTGACCGTTTGGTCAAGTATTCATAGGCTCAATTTGACCGTTTGGTCAGGTTTCATGGACGCCCAGTTCCGGCTGCATAGCCCGAACAGGAGGACATTGAAAGCTAGCCAAGGTCCAACGACAAGCGTCAAAGTCCACAGAACAACGGACGGCGCACTCCAGAGAGATATCCGGCCTCGCCTGCGGCTTCATTTCCGCACGATGATCCGGTGGGAACAGCACGAATGGATAATCTGAAGACGACCCCGGACAAGACCGCGCGCCACTGCTAGGCTCGGGTGCTGTTCGCGTTCGGCCAGGTCCGTCCGCGTGCGCTGAATGCTGCTGCCACGACCGGTCCGCTTGAGATGGACCGGCAAGGAGGAACCATGTCTGACAAGGCTGCGACCGCTGCCATTCCGAACAATCTCGAAGCTTTCTGGATGCCGTTCACTGCCAACCGGCAGTTCAAGAAGGCCCCGCGCATGTTCGTGGGCGCCAAGGACATGCACTACACCACCGCCGACGGCCGCCAGGTGCTGGACGGAACGGCCGGCCTGTGGTGCTGCAACGCCGGCCATGGTCGCCCGCGCATCGTCGAGGCCGTGCAACGCCAAGTGGCCGAGATGGACTATGCGCCGGCCTTCCAGATGGGCCATCCGCGTGCCTTTGAACTGGCTGCCCGCCTGGCCGCACTGCTGCCCTCCCCGCTCGATCATGTGTTCTTCACCGGCTCCGGCTCGGAAAGCGTCGACACGGCGCTGAAGATCGCGCTCGCCTATCAGCGCGCCATCGGCCAGGGCTCGCGCACGCGCCTCATCGGCCGCGAGCGCGGCTATCATGGCGTCGGCTTTGGCGGCATCTCGGTTGGCGGCATCGTCAACAACCGCAAGCATTTCGGCACCATGCTGGGCGGCGTCGACCACATCCGTCACACCCATGACCCGGCCCGCAACGCCTTCACCCGGGGCGAACCGGAGCATGGCGCAGAGTTTGCCGATGACCTGATCAAAGTCATCCAGCTGCATGATCCCTCGACCATTGCCGCTGTCATCGTCGAGCCGGTGGCAGGCTCCACCGGCGTGCTGATCCCGCCGAAGGGCTACCTGAAGCGCCTGCGCGAAATTTGCGACCAGCACGGCATTCTCCTGATCTTCGACGAGGTCATCACCGGCTTCGGCCGCCTCGGCACCGGCTTTGCGACGGATTACTTCGGCGTGGTTCCGGACCTGATCACCACCGCCAAGGGCATCACCTCCGGCGTGATCCCGATGGGCGCGGTGTTCTGCAGCAGCACGATCTACGAGACCTTCATGACAGGTCCGGAACACATGATCGAGCTGTTCCACGGCTATACCTACTCGGCCCATCCGGTCGCCTGCGCTGCCGCCCTCGGTACGCTCGACACCTACGAGGAAGAAGGCCTCCTGACCCGCGCGGCAGAGCTTGCCTCCTACTGGGAAGACGCGGTGCATTCGCTGAAGGACTGCCCGAAGGTCATCGACGTCCGCAACCTCGGCCTGATCGGCGCCATCGAGCTGGAATCGATCCCGGGTGAGCCGACCAAACGGGCCTTCTCGGCCTTCCTGAAGGCCTATGACGATGGCCTCCTGATCCGCACCACCGGCGACATCATTGCCCTGTCGCCGCCGCTGATCATCTCCAAGGCGCAGATCGACGAGCTGTTCGGCAAGCTGCGCACGGTGCTTCAGAGCAATATCTGACACGGCACTTTCTGGCCCGCGCGGACACGCGCGGGCCCTTCCAGACAAGACAACAAGTCCGCCAGGGACAGTCCGGGGATCCAGACCATGAAGAAGATCAACAACGCCATTGGCGGCCGCGAAGTCGTGTCGAATTCCGGGCGCGTCGCGCCGGTGTTCAACCCGGCGACGGGCGAACAGGTGGCCGAACTCGGACTGTCGTCGGCAGCCGAAGTGGCGGACGCCATTGCGGTGGCCAAGGCCGCCTTCCCGGCCTGGCGCGACACGCAGCCGCTGAAGCGCGCCCGCTTCATGTTCCGCTTCAAGGAACTGCTCACCGAAAACGCGGATGCCATCGCCCGGGCGATTTCCGCCGAACACGGCAAGACCCATGACGATGCGCTTGGCGAAGTCGCGCGCGGCATCGAGGTGGTGGAATTTGCCTGCGGCATCCCGCATCTCCTGAAGGGCGAGTTCGCCCGCAACGTCGGGCCGGCCATCGACAGCTACTGCGACCGCCAGCCGCTCGGCGTCGTCGCCGGCATCACGCCGTTCAACTTCCCCGCCATGGTGCCGCTGTGGATGTATCCGATCTCGGTTGCCTGCGGGAACACGTTCATCCTCAAGCCGTCCGAGCGCGATCCGTCTGCGGTCATGTTCGTCTACGACCTGTTCCGGCAGGCGGGCTTCCCCGAGGGTGTCCTCAATGTGGTGCATGGCGACAAGGAAGCCGTGGACGTTCTCCTGAAGCACCCGGACGTGAAGGCGATCTCCTTCGTCGGCTCCACGCCGATTGCCGAATATGTCTATGCGACCGGCACCGCCCACGGAAAACGCGTGCAGGCGCTCGGCGGGGCCAAGAACCACATGATCATCATGCCGGACGCCGACATGGACCAGGCCGCCGACGCGCTGATGGGTGCGGGTTATGGTTCCGCCGGCGAGCGCTGCATGGCCATCTCCGTCGCGGTTCCCATCGGCGAGAAGACTGCGGACGCGCTGGTTGAAAAGCTCATCCCCCGCGTCGAGGCGCTGAAGATCGGTCCGGCCACGGACAAGTCGGCCGATATGGGGCCGGTGATCACCGAGGCGCACAAGCGCAAGGTGCTGGGCTACATCGACCAGGGCGTCAAGGAAGGCGCCAAGCTGCTGGTCGATGGCCGCGGCTTCAATCTGCAAGGCTACGAGAACGGCTATTTCGTCGGCGGCACCCTGTTCGACCGCGTGACGAAGGACATGACGATCTACAAGGAAGAAATCTTCGGTCCGGTGCTTTCGGTCGTGCGGGCCAAGGGCTACGAGGAAGCGCTGACGCTGATCAACGAGCATGAGTATGGCAACGGCACCGCGATCTTCACCCGCGACGGCGATGCGGCGCGTGCCTTTGCCGACCGGATCGAGGTCGGCATGGTTGGCATCAACGTGCCGATCCCGGTGCCGGTGGCCTATTTCTCCTTCGGCGGCTGGAAGCGGTCTCTGTTCGGCGATCACTCGATCTACGGGCCGGAGGGCGTGCGCTTCAACACGCGCATGAAGACGGTCACCACGCGCTGGCCGGCCGGTATCAAGGACGGCGCGGTCTTCACCTTCCCCAGCCTCGAATGACGGCAAGCCGGCAAGACCACACGAACCACAGCATCAGGGAAACGGCATCATGGCAGCACTGGGACAGAACCTCAGGATCAACCCGGACCGGCTCTGGGACAGTCTGATGGACATGGCGAAGATCGGACCGGGCATCGCGGGCGGCAACAACCGCCAGACCCTGACGGATGCCGACGCCGAAGGCCGCAAGCTGTTCCAGTCCTGGTGCGAGGACGCAGGCCTGACGCTGGGCGTCGACAAGATGGGGACGATGTTCCTGACCCGTCCGGGCAGCGACCCGGACGCCCTCCCCGTCTATGTCGGTTCGCATCTCGACACTCAGCCAACCGGCGGCAAGTATGATGGTGTGCTCGGCGTGCTGGCGGGTCTCGAACTGGTGCGCACGCTGAACGACCTCGGCATCAGGACGAAGCATCCTATTGTCGTCACCAACTGGACCAACGAGGAAGGCGCACGCTTTGCCCCCGCCATGCTGGCCTCCGGCGTCTTTGCCGGCGTACACAGCCTTGACTACGCCTATGGCCGCAAGGACCCGGAGGGCAAGACCTTTGGCGATGAACTGAAGCGCATCGGCTGGGTCGGTGAGGAAGAGGTGGGCGCACGCAAGATGCACGCCTATTTCGAGCTGCATATCGAGCAGGGCCCGATCCTGGAGGCCGAAGACAAGCAGATCGGCGTCGTCACCCATTGCCAGGGCCTGTGGTGGCTGGAGTTCACGCTGACGGGCCGCGAGGCGCACACCGGTTCGACGCCGATGAACCTGCGCGTCAATGCCGGACTGGCCATGGCGCGGATCATGGAAATGGTCCAGACCGTGGCGATGGAAAACCAGCCCGGCGCGGTCGGCGGCGTCGGCCAGGTGAATTTCTCGCCCAACTCGCGCAACGTGCTGCCGGGCAAGGTCGTCTTCACGGTCGACATCCGTACGCCGGATCTCGCCAAGCTCAACGCCATGCGCGCCCGCATTGAAACCGAAGCCGCCGAAATCTGCGCGGCGCTCGGCGTCGGCTGCGCGGTGGAGGCCGTCGGTCATTTCGATCCGGTGACCTTCGATCCGAAACTCGTCACCAGCGTGCGGGCGGCAGCTGAGCGGCTCGGCTATAGCCACATGGATCTGATTTCCGGCGCGGGCCACGACGCCTGCTGGGCAGCCAAGGTTGCCCCCGCCACCATGATCATGTGCCCCTGCGTCGGCGGCCTGTCGCACAACGAGGCGGAAGACATCTCGAAAGACTGGGCCGGCGGCGCCTGCGACGTGCTGCTGCATGCGGTGCTGGAGACGGCGGAAGTTGTGGGGTGAGTGATGCGGCTGGTGGCCTGTTTGGTGTTTTCTCCGCGCCGTCCCGGCCCTGAGCCGGGACCCGTGAAGGGGGCTCAGAGTGAGGCGCGTTCGAGCTTCGGGCGGTGGCGGGAATTTGTAACCCGGCACTCCTCCGCATGACAGGTCCCGGCTCAAGGCCGGGACGGCGCGGGAGTTTTGGGGAGCGCGGGAAACACCGACTGCATATGAAACCAAAAGGGAACAGACATGGCAAGCACTGTGATCAAGGGCGGCACCGTGGTGACCGCTGATCTGACTTACGAAGCCGATGTGAAGGTCGAGGGCGGCAAGATCGTCGAGATCGGCAAGAACCTCTCCGGCGACAAGGTGCTGGATGCCAAGGGCTGCTACGTCATGCCGGGTGGCATCGATCCGCATGTTCACCTCGAGATGCCCTTCATGGGCACCTATTCGGCCGATGACTTTGAAAGCGGCACCCGCGCCGGGCTTGCCGGCGGCACCACCATGGTGGTCGATTTCTGCCTGCCCTCCCCCGGCCAGTCGCTGCTCGACGCGCTGTCCATGTGGCACAACAAGACCAGCCGGGCGACGGCGGACTATTCGTTCCACATGGCGATCACATGGTGGGGCGAACAGGTGTTCAACGACATGGAGACTGTCGTACGCCAGAAGGGCATCAACTCCTTCAAGCATTTCATGGCCTACAAGGGCGCGCTGATGGTGGATGATGACGAGATGTTCTCCTCGTTCCAGCGCTGCGCGGAACTGGGGGCGCTCGCCATGGTCCATGCCGAGAACGGCGACGTGGTGGCCCAGATGCAGGCCAAGCTTCTGGCAGAAGGCAACACCGGCCCTGAGGCGCATGCTTATTCGCGGCCAGCTGAAGTCGAGGGCGAGGCCACCAACCGCGCCATCATGATCGCCGATATGGCGGGCGTGCCGCTCTATGTGGTGCATCTGTCTTGCGAGCAGAGCCACGAGGCCGTGCGCCGTGCCCGGGCCAAGGGCATGCGCGTCTTTGGCGAGCCGCTGATCCAGCACCTGACGCTCGATGACAGCGAATATGCCCATCCTGACTGGGACCATGCCGCCCGCCGCGTCATGTCGCCGCCGTTCCGCAACAAGATGCATCAGGACAGCCTGTGGGCCGGCCTGTCGTCGGGCTCGCTTCAGGTGGTGGCGACGGACCATTGCGCCTTTACGACAGCACAGAAGCGCAACGGAATCGGCAACTTCACCCAGATCCCCAATGGCACCGGCGGCCTTGAAGACCGCATGCCCATGCTGTGGACCTATGGCGTGGCGACCGGCCGGCTGACGATGAACGAGTTTGTCGCTGCGACCTCGACCAATATCGCCAAGATCCTCAACATGTATCCGAGGAAGGGCGCGATCCTTGTGGGGGCGGATGCCGACATCGTCGTCTGGGACCCGAACCGGGAGAAGACGATCTCGGCCGCCAGCCAGCAATCCTCCATCGATTACAACGTCTTCGAGGGCAAGCATGTGAAGGGCCTGCCGCGCTTCACGCTCACCCGCGGCCACGTGGCCATTGAAGAGACGACGATCAACACCCGGGAAGGCCACGGCGAATTCGTCGCCCGCCCGCCGGTCACGGCCGTCAACAAGGCCCTGTCGACCTGGAAGTACCTGGTCGCGCCGCGCAAGGTGGAACGCAGCGGCATTCCGGCCAGCGGGGTCTGAACTGGGAGGCTTGCTCCGCCAGTCCCCCTCCCCCCCCGAGGGGAGGGGTTAGGGGGGGGTGAACCACACGGGGGGCCTTGCGAGTACGGCAGCCCTGCAGGAGTTCCGGTTGCAAGGGTGGAGGGAGCGGCAAGGCCGTTACCCCCACCCCTACCCCTCCCCTCAAGGGGGAGGGGTACAAGTGGCAAGGCCTTGGGTGATGTTGGTTGGCGTCGCTGGACCATGACGAAATGCGGCTCGCCCCACCCCTAACCCCTCCCCCCTTGAGGGGAGGGGTTAGGGGTGGGGGTGAGCCACACGGAAAGGCCTGAAGATTGAGGCAGCGCGGCAGGTGTTCCGGTTGCAAGGGTGGAGGGAGTAGCAAGGCCGCTCCCCCCACCCCTGCCCTTCCCCTCAAGGAGGAGGGGTACAAGTGGCAAGGCCTTGGGTGATGTCGGTTCGCATGGCCGGAACGTGACGAAATGCGGCACTCTCCACCAGTCCCCCTCCCCCTTGAGGGGAGGGGTTAGGGGTGGGGGTAGACCACACGGAAAGGCCTGACGATTACGGCGGCGCGGCAGGAGTTCTGCTTGCAAGGGTCAAGGGTGCGGCAAGGCCGTGTCCCCCCCCCCCCCCCCCCCCCCCAAGGGGGAGGGGTACAAGTGCCAAGGCCTAGGGTGATGTCGATTGATGGGAGCGGGAAATGGCACCGACGCAAGTCAAACGGCCAGCAATCACGCGGGCAAGACGACTGCGGGAGGCCATGACCGATGGGGAGCGGAGGCTGTGGCAGAGCCTGAAGACGTTTCGGCTTCTGTACGGGTTCCATATCCGCAGGCAGGTGCCAATCGGGCCCTACACAGCAGATTTCGCCTGCCATGCCGCACGGCTGGTGATCGAGATCGACGGGGAATGGCATGAAGAAGCTGGACGCCGGCAGAGAGACAAGCTGAGGGACGAGTGGATGGCGCAAGCCGGTTACCGAACTCTGCGCATATCGAGTGGCGACCTGAGCGAGAATTTTGACGGGTGTTTGAACCTGATCCTGACTGACCTAGGGGGACTGAAATGAACGCAACGGCCATGAAACATCCCCCCGCCCCACATGGGGACCGGGCCGGGCCTGTGATTGATATCGAGAAGCTGTCGCTGACCTTCGAGACCAATGACGGGCCGGTCCATGCCCTGTCCAACATCGACCTAAAGATCGAAGAGGGCGACTTTGTCTCCTTCATCGGTCCGTCGGGCTGTGGCAAGACCACGCTCTTGCGGGTCATCGCCGATCTGGAACAGCCGACGGCCGGCAGGATTGCCGTCAATGGCATGAGCCCGGAAGAGGCGCGGCTGAACCGGGCCTATGGCTATGTGTTCCAGGCGCCCGCGCTGTATCCCTGGCGGACGATAGCCGGCAATGTTGCCCTGCCGCTTGAAATTATGGGGCTGGAGCGGACGGAACGCGAGGCGCGGATCGCGCGCAACATGGACCTGGTCAACCTCAAGGGCTTTGAGAAAAAATTCCCATGGCAATTGTCGGGTGGCATGCAGCAGCGTGCGTCCATCGCCCGCGCGTTGGCTGTCGAGCCGAAGCTGCTGCTGATGGACGAGCCCTTCGGCGCACTGGACGAGATCGTCCGCGATCATCTCAATGACCAGTTGCACCAGCTCTGGGCCAAGACCAACAAGACGGTGGTCTTCGTCACCCATTCGATCCCGGAAGCGGTCTACCTGTCGACCAAGATCGTGGTGCTCTGCCCACGCCCCGGCCGGATCTATGATGTGATCGAAAGCGACCTGCCCCGCCAGCGCACGCTCGATATCCGCGAGACGCCAGAGTTCCTGAAGATTGCCCACCGTGTCCGCGAGGGGCTGAAGGCGGGGCATTCCTATGACGACTGAGGCTTCTCCGCGTCCGCTCTCCCCTTTCGCCGGGCTCATGTCGGGCACGACTGGCCCTGTGCTGGTGGTGGTGCTTGCGATCATAGCCATCTGGTATGTGGCAACCGTTGCCCTCAATGCCCCGTTCCAACGCGACATTTATTCCCGCGCCGGCCAGGCCGACGTCCCCTTCACCCAGCTTCTGGCCGATACGCTGGCGCAGGAGCGACCGGTTCTGCCCTCGCCGCATCAGGTGGCCGGCGAGATCTGGGACACGACCGTCAACAAGAAGATCACCTCCAACCGCAGCCTGATCCATCACACCGGCATCACCCTCACCTCGACCTTGACCGGCTTTGTCATGGGCACGCTGCTCGGCATCGGCCTTGCTGTCCTCGTCGTGCATTCGCGCGTGCTCGACATGTCGCTGATGCCCTGGGTGATCTCCTCGCAGACGATCCCGATCCTCGCCATCGCGCCGATGATCATCGTGGTGCTGAATGCGGTCGGAATTTCCGGGCTGATCCCGAAGGCAATGATCTCGACCTATCTGTCGTTCTTTCCTGTGACGGTCGGCATGGTGAAAGGCCTGCGTTCACCTGAACTCATCCACCTCGATCTGATGCGCACCTACAGCGCCAGCCGGGCCGAGACCTTCTGGAAGCTGCGGTTGCCCTATGCGGTGCCGTATCTGTTTGCCTCGATGAAGGTTGGCATTGCTGCCAGCCTCGTCGGCGCCATTGTCGGCGAACTGCCGACGGGCGCTGTGGCCGGGCTCGGGTCTCGCCTACTTTCAGGGTCCTATTATGGCCAGACGCTGCAGATCTGGTCGGCACTGATCGTGGCCGCGGTCGTTGCCGGGCTGCTGGTCACCCTGATCGGGCTGCTGGAGAAACTCACGCTGACGCGGATGGGGATGAACCGATGAGCACGATTGCCGCGGGCCAGCCCCGCATCGACACGCCCGCGCTGCTGGCGATCACCGTCCTCGTCTTCGCGGTGCTGGGCCTGACCGGGACGGCCTTCCGCCCGGATCTGGGTGCGCTGGACCTGCCCCGGCTTGCCATCGTGGTCACGGTGCTTGCCATTCTTGGCGTGCGCTACACGCTGGGATTTGCCCGCCACAAGCTCGGCGATGTCATCATCGGAGCGGTGACCGCCCTCTCCGCCTGGTTCCTTGTCGGCACTGCCGGCAAACATCCCGGCCAGGCCGCCTTCGGCTTCTGGTGCCTGACACTGGCCACCTGGGCAGCGGCCTGGCTGTTCGTCGAACGTCTTGCGCATTGGCGCGGCCTGTCGCCCACTGCGCAGAAGCTGGTCAATCTGGCGATCCCACTGATCTTCGGTGTCACAGTGCTGGTGCTGTGGCAGCTTGTCGTGGTCGGTGCCGGAATCCCGCAGGTGCTGCTGCCCTCCCCCGGTGCCATCGGCGCGCGGCTGGTCAGCTCGGTGCCGGTGCTCTGGGCCGACTTCCAGCAGACCTTCCTGAAGGCGGTGCTGGCCGGCTATGCCATCGGCTGCGGCAGCGCCTTTGTCGTGGCGATCCTGATCGACCGGGTGCCGTTCCTGCGCCGGGGCCTGCTGCCGATCGGCAACCTGGTCTCGGCCCTGCCGATCATCGGCGTCGCCCCGATCATGGTGATGTGGTTCGGCTTCGACTGGCCGTCAAAGGCTGCGGTCGTCATCATCATGACCTTCTTCCCGATGCTGGTGAACACGGTGGCAGGGCTCGCCGCAGCTGACGCCATGCAGAAGGACCTGATGCGCACCTATGCGGCCTCCTACTGGCAGACGCTGGTCAAATTGCGCCTGCCGATGGCCCTGCCCTTCATCTTCAACGCGCTGAAGATCAACTCCACCCTCGCCATGATCGGCGCGATTGTGGCCGAGTTCTTCGGCACACCAATCGTCGGCATGGGGTTCCGCATCTCCACGGAAGTGGGGCGCATGAACCTCGACATGGTCTGGGCCGAGATCGCGGTCGCGGCGCTGGCTGGCTCGCTGTTTTACGCGGCCGTCGCCCTGATCGAGCGCATCGCCACGTTCTGGCATCCCTCGCAGCGCGGCTGAGCGGGCCGAACCGGCATAGGCACCTGGCCGGGAAGCCTGTAGGCTCCCGGCCAGGTGATTCCGTCTGATCTGCCTTGCAAGGACCGCCATGAAGCCCGGCCGCGACATTTCCGTTCTCATCAACATTATGGCAGCGCTGCGCACCCCTGTGACGGGCTGCCCCTGGGACCTGGAGCAGGATTTCTCCACCATCGCCCCCTACACGGTCGAGGAAGCCTACGAGGTGGCGGAGGCAATCAGCCGCAACGACCTCGATGACCTGCGCGAGGAACTGGGCGATCTGCTGTTGCAGGTGGTCTATCATTCGCGCATGGCCGAGGAACAGGGAGCCTTCAGCTTCCCCGATGTGGTGGAAGCGATCACGAAGAAGATGATCCGCCGGCATCCGCATGTCTTCGGCGACGACACCGCCCGCAGCTCCGGCATGGCCAAGGGCATGTGGGACCGCATCAAGGCCGAGGAAAAGGCCGAGCGCAAGGAACGCCGCGCGGCTCTTGGTATGGCCGATACAGAACCTGGTTATCTCGATGCGGTGCCCTCCGCCTTCCCGGCCCTGATGGAGGCGGAAAAGATCCAGCGGCGGGCCGCCCGCGTCGGCTTCGACTGGGACAGCTTTGCGCCTGTCATCGCCAAGATCCGGGAAGAACTGGACGAGCTGGAAGCCGAGCTGAAGGACCACACCGCGCCTGCCGTCACCGGCAACGTGCCGGACGCGATCAAGGACGAGATGGGCGACGTGCTGTTTGCGCTGGCGAACCTTGCCCGTCATCTGGACGTGGAGCCGGAAGACGCGCTGAAGCGGACCAACGCCAAGTTCCGCCGCCGCTTTGCTGCCATCGAGGCCGAAGCCACCCGCCGCGGCGTTGCGCTGGAGGACATGACACTCGATGAGATGGAAGCGGTCTGGCAGGCGGCGAAGGGGAAGTGAGCCGACCAATTAGCAGGCCAGGATTTTTTGGCACGATCTCCAGCCGGTCTGCTGGCGTGCCCTCCTGACAGGTCCCGGCACAAGGCCGGGACGGCGCAGTCACTGAGTTGCTGGCGGCGCAATAGCCGGGTTGCTGCAGCGCCACCGGCCTGCGTTGCGGGTTTGTAGTGCGGGAAATCTGGAGGGACAGCTTTTCTCCGCGCTGCCCCGGCCTTGTGCCGGGGCCTGTCATGGGGCCTCAGCTTGCAAGACGTTCACTGCCAGAGATCAGTTGCTGTCAGCTTCACTCCGCCCCTTCAATGAACGCACCATAGCGCGCCCGGAAGTTGCCGCGCTGCTTGTCGGAGACGCGCACGGTCAGTTCGATGCCCTCGTCCGTGTCCTCGCGCGCCAGAACCTCGGCGATCTGGTAGAGACCGGCCAGCAGGTGACCGTCGGTAACGGGCAGAACGAGATCGAACCGGTCATCGCCAAGGGCGACGAAATTCTCGATCCGCGCGAGCAAGGCATCGACACCATCGCCCGTGAGCGCAGAAAGAGCGATCGCGCCTTCGGGCCCGTTCGCCTCCAGCAGCTTGCCTTGGCGTTCAGCATCAAGACAGTCGATCTTGTTCCAGACCTCGACGATGGGTGCACCGGTCTGCGCGCTGACACCGAGGGCCTCCAGCGTGCGGGAGACGTCGACCGCCTGGGCTTCTGTATCCAGATGGCTGATGTCGCGCACATGCAGGATGAGATCGGCTTCCAGCACCTCTTCCAGCGTCGCGCGGAAGGCGGCGACCAGATGGGTCGGCAGTTCCGAGATGAAGCCCACGGTGTCGGACAGGATGACCTCGCGGCCGTGCGGCAGCTTGATCCGGCGCAGGGTGGGATCGAGCGTCGCGAACAGCAGGTCCTTGGCAAAGACCTCGGACGAGGTCAGCCGGTTGAACAGTGTCGACTTGCCGGCGTTGGTGTAGCCGACGAGTGCCACCACCGGCTGGGGGATCTTCTTGCGCTTCTTGCGGTGCAGGTCGCGGGTGCGCCGCACCTGCTCCAGCTCACGCTCCAGCCGCAGGATCTTGTCCTGGATCTGGCGGCGGTCGGCTTCAATCTGGGTTTCACCCGGGCCGCCCATGAAGCCGACACCGCCGCGCTGGCGTTCAAGGTGGGTCCAGGAACGCACGAGCCGGCTCTTCTGCCAGCTGAGATGGGCCAGATCGACCTGCAGCCGGCCTTCCTTGGTGCGGGCGCGGGCACCGAAGATTTCCAGGATCAGACCGGTCCGGTCGATCACCTTGGTCTTCAGTTCCTTTTCCAGATTGCGCTGCTGGATCGGTGTCAGCGCATGGTCGACCACGACCACGTCGACCTCATGCGCCTCGACGAGAGCCGCGATCTCCTCGACCTTGCCGGTGCCGAGCAAAGTCGCCGGACGGCGCTTGGGGATCTTGACGATGAGGGCATCGACAATGTCGAGTTCGATGGCCGCGCACAGGCCAACCGCTTCCTCGAGCCGGGCTTCCGGCGTACGGACGGCGGATGCATCGGTTTCGCTGCCCCGTACCGTCTTGTCGGCCGTGATCGGCTCGATCACCAGGGTACGGGAAATCGGCGTGCGCCGATCCATGTCTGGCCCACGCTCGCCCGGCGCGGTCTCGCCGCGCCGGCGTTCGCCCGAGGGGCCATCAGATCTGGGAGTTTGCGTCAATCAGGCGCCCGCTTTGTCGGAGCCTTCTTCGCCCGGTTCGAACAGCTGAACCGGACCATTGGGCATGATCGTCGAAATTGCATGCTTGTAGACCAGCTGCGAATGTCCGTCACGGCGCAGCAGGACGCAGAAATTGTCGAACCAGGTCACAACACCCTGCAACTTGACACCGTTGATCAGGAAGATTGTGAGCGGGATCTTCTGCTTGCGAAGATGATTCAGAAAAGTGTCTTGGAGATTCTGCGCACGCTCAGCCATGAGTCTTCTTATCCTGTATCTGCCACATGCGGCCGGGGCATCTGGCAATTGCTTTTTTTACGCAGGGGAGCGAGGCCTTGAACACAAACGCTGCCGCCTCTCCCGGCTGCACCGGGTCCGCCCTGAGACTATATCAAGTCAGCTATGCTGCCCCACTACTATTTCACACGTTTAGCGGATTTCTTCCAGATGGCTCGCCGTGTGAAATGCTTGGCGCAAACCGGTTGCAATGCTGCCCGGGTGCCCATTGCCGATTGGCCGTCCATCGAGCTGAACCACCGGCATCACAAGCGTGGAGGCAGCAGTCACAAAGGCTTCGCGGGCCTCAAATGCTTCCTCAAGCGTAAAGGCGCGTTCCTCGAATCGAATGCCTTCGCGCGCCACCAGGTCCAGAACCACCGCCCGGGTGATGCCCTTCAGGATGCCGCTCTCGGCCGGCCGGGTCACCAACACGCCGTCCTTCGTGACGATCCAGGCATTGGTCGAGCCGCCTTCGGTGACATGGCCGGTCGCATCGACGTACCAGGCCTCCTTGGCACCCTGCTCGCGCGCATATTGCTTGGCAAGGACATTGGGCAGCAGGCCGACCGTCTTGATATCGACGCGCGGCCAGCGGTTTTCAGGATGGCTGACGACGGCAATCCCGGTCTCGGCCTGCGTGTCGCCCGCGCGCGGGTTGGTCGACTTCGCTGTAATCACAATCGATGGCGGTACATCGCCTGCAGGGAAGAAGTGATCGCGCCGGGCGACACCACGGGTCACCTGCATGTAGACGAGGCCGTGGCGGACGCGGTTGCGGCGGATCACTTCCTTCATGACAAAGGTCAGCGCCCGCCGCGTCATCGGCATGGCGATGCGCAGTTCCCGCAAGGACCGCTCCAGCCGGTCCAGATGGCGCGGGCCATCGACCAGATTGCCCTGCCAGACCTCGCAGACCTCATAGACACCGTCGGCAAACTGATAGCCACGGTCCTCGATATGCACTGAAGCGGAAGCGTGGGCGGCGTATTCGCCGTTTACATAAGCAATTCGGCTCATGATCCTGTCCCTGAAACATTCTGAAAGGGTGAGCCTCGCGGCTCAGAAAAACTCTAGGCTGACGCGGAACATCTGCTCGACCTGACGCACGCGATTGGCCATGGCAAAGATGACGATACGGTCCCGCGCCTGGATCTGCATCCCGCCATTCGGCATCAGCACCTTGCCGGAACGGAACACGGCGCCGATGCGGATCCCGTCCGGAAGATCGATGTCGCGCAACGGCCGGCCAACCAGCGGCGAGGTTTCAAGTGCCTCGGCCTCGATGACTTCCGCCGCACCATTTTGCAGCGAATGCACGCCGCGAATACGACCGCGCCGGACGTGTTGCAGGATCCGTGAAATCGTGACCGTGCGCGGGCTGATATAGGCATCAATTCCGAGCGCATTGGCAAAGGCCGGATAGCTCGGGTTGTTGAGCAGCGACAGGTTGCGCCGGCAGCCCATCTTCTTGGCCATGACGCAGGACAGGATGTTGACCTCGTCATCATTGGTCAGGGCCACCATTGTATCGGCGGCAGAGACGTCGGCTTCCTCAAGGATGGCCTGGTCCAGCGCCGAGCCATGCAGGATGACCGAGCGCTTCAGTTCATTGGCAATGCCAACCGCGCGTTCCCGCGAGGATTCGATCACCTTGATGCGCGTCTTCGACTGCCGCTGTTCCAGCGCCTTGGCAACATAGAGGCCGATGTTGCCGCCGCCGGCGATGACCACGCGATTGGCCTCCGGCTCCTCGTGCCCGAAAATGCCCAGGGTTCGGCGCACCTGGTCGCGCCGGGCAACCACATAGGCAAGGTCATCGACCAGAAGCTGGTCGGAACTTTTGGGAACGAACAGCTTGCCCCCACGGAATACACCAACGACAACCGCGCCGAGGTCCGGGAACAGGTCGGTGAGCTGCTGCAGCGGCGTATCGACGACGGGACAGTCTTCCTGGCAGACGATGCCCACCATCACCACCTGGTCATCGGCAAACCGCACGGTTTCGGCGGCGCCCGGCAGGGCCAGACGACGCAGCACCATGTCGCCCACCTCGATTTCCGGCGAGATGATCACGTCGATCGGCAGATGCTCACGGGCAAACAGATTGCTCCAGCGGCCCTGCAAGTAGCTCTGGGCGCGCACGCGGGCGACCTTGGTCGGCACGTTGAACAGGGAATGAGCCACCTGGCAGGCGACCATGTTGACCTCGTCATAGAGGGTCACCGCGATGATCATGTCAGCCTGGTCGGCGCCGGCCTGGGCCAGCACGTCCGGATGGGCGCCGTTGCCGACAAAGCCGCGCACATCGAGCTGATCACTGATCGCGTTGACGAGTTTGGGCGAGGAATCGATCACCGAGACATCGTTCTGCTCGGCAGCAAGACGCTCTGCAATGCCGTATCCGACCTGTCCGGCTCCGCAAATGACGACTTTCATCGGAACGAACTCCCGAAAGACTCAGAGGCGCAAACGCGCATCACGATAGCCCTAGCGACTTCAGCTTGCGATGCAAGGCCGAACGCTCCATGCCGACAAATTCAGCCGTGCGCGAAATGTTGCCGCCAAAGCGTTTGATCTGCGCCTGAAGGTAATCCCGCTCGAAGATTTCGCGGGCCTCGCGCAGGGGCACGGACATGAGATGATCGCCGCCGCCGTTCGATGGCAGGTTCGGCAGCATCGCCCCCACTTCGGCCGGCAGGAGATCGGCCGTGATCACCGCAGCCGGATCAGCCCGGGTCAGGATCATCAGCCTTTCAACGTTGTTGCGCAGCTGGCGGATGTTGCCGGGCCAGTCGTGGGTCTGCAGCACAGCCATGGCGTCCTCGCCGATCCGGCGCATCGGCAGACCGGCGCTCGACGAAATCTGCTCCATAAAATGCCGCACCAGGACCGGCACGTCCTCACGGCGCTCTGCCAGTCCCGGCACCCGCAGCGGCACCACGCCAAGCCGGTGATAAAGGTCCTCGCGGAACGTGCCGTTGGCAATTTCCTGCTCCAGATTGCGCGCCGTCGAGGACAGGATGCGAATGTCGACCTGCACACGGGTGGCCCCGCCAACGCGGCTGAATGTCTGGTCCACGAGAACGCGCAGGATCTTGCCCTGAGTCTCGCGCGGCATGTCGGCCACCTCGTCGAGGTAGAGCGTGCCGCCATGTGCTTCTTCCAGCGCGCCGACCTTGCGCAGGTTGCCCTTCTCGTCCTCGATGCCGAACAGCTCTTCCTCCATGCGCTCGGCGGTGATCGTCGCGGCATTGAGTGCAACAAACGGGCCCTTCGAGCGCGGCGACAGATCGTGGATCATCCGCGCGGCCAGCTCCTTGCCCGCGCCAGACGGTCCGGAAATCAGGATGCGGCTGTTGGTGCCCGCAATGCGCTCGATGGTCTGGCGCAACTGATGAATGGCATTGGATTCGCCGATCAGCTTGGCCGTATCGCCGGAGCGCTGCTTGAGGTCACGGATTTCCCTCCGCAGGTTCGAGGCTTCCAGCGCCCGCTCGGTGATGAGCAGCAGCCGGTCAGCCTTGAACGGCTTCTCGATGTAGTCGTAGGCGCCCCGCTTGATCGCCGAGACGGCGGTTTCCACGTTGCCATGGCCGGAGATGATGACGACCGGCAGATCCTTGTCCTGCGCCTTGATCTCGTCGAGCAAGGCCAGCCCGTCGAGACGGCTGCCCTGCAGCCAGATGTCGAGAACCACCAATGACGGACGGCGATCCTTGATGGCCGCCAGCGCGCTGTCGCTGTCGGAGGCTGTCCGCGTTCCGTAGCCTTCGTCGTCAAGGATCCCCGCGATCATTTCGCGGATGTCCGTCTCGTCGTCCACGATCAGGATGTCATAGGCCATGGCCGGTCACTTCTTCTTTTCTGATGTCCTGGTTTGGCGAACCGGCAGGCCCCTCAACTGCCAGTTCCTGCGGCCCGATGATCAACCGGACCAATGCCCCGCTTTCGCCCTCGCTGGCGCCCGGCGCATCGAGCAATTCGATGCCGCCCCCGTGGTCCTCCATGATCTTGCGCACGATGGCAAGCCCCAGTCCTGTGCCTTTTTCTCGGGTGGTCATGTAGGGTTCCAGTAGACGCTGGCGATTTTCCATTGGCAGGCCGATGCCATTGTCGATCACGTCGATCACCTGCCTGCTGCCGTCCTCATAGAGGTGGATGCGGATGCGGCCCTTGGGCAGGTTGTCGCCCGTCCGACCGGTCACGGCTTCGGCGGCGTTCTTGATCACATTGGTCAGAGCCTGCCCGATGAGCCGTTGGTCGACAAACCCCGAGATCGGCCCTTCGGGCAATTCGGTGCGGATCTCGATGTCGGGATTGCCGACGGTCTGCAGGAAGGCGGCCTCGCGCACCATGTTGCGCAAATCGGCCTGGCTCTTGGTTGGCTTGCGCATGCGGGCGAAGGACGAGAATTCGTCGACCATCTGGCCGATGTCGCCGACCTGCCGGATGATCGTGTCGATACACTGGTCAAAGACGGACCGGTCATCTTCGACCTTCTTGCCATAGCGGCGCCGGATGCGCTCGGCCGACAGCTGGATCGGCGTCAGCGGGTTCTTGATCTCATGGGCGATGCGGCGGGCCACATCCGCCCAGGCGGAATTGCGCTGCGCCGAAACGAGGTCGGTGATGTCGTCCAGCGTCACGACATAGCCATGTTCGCGCCGGGTGGACTGCTCGGTGGTGATGCGGACGTTGACGGTGCGTTCGCGCCCGCCACGGACCAGCGTGATCTGGGTCTCCTTGACCCGCTCGGCTTCTTTCTGGATCGCATTGGCAACGCAGTCAGCCAGTTCCGGTAGCACCTCGGCAATGGGCCGGTCGAGTGCATCGCTTTCCTCGATCTGCAACAGCGCCCGCGCCGACCGGTTGACCAGCGTGATCGCCCCCTCGTCATCGATACCGATGACAGACGCCGTCACACCGGACAGCACCGCTTCGGTGAACCGGCGGCGGCGGTCGATCTGCTCGTTGGCCGCCAGAAGCGCATCGCGCTGGCCGCGCAACTGCCCTGTCATGTTGTTGAAGGTTGATCCAAGGTTGGCCAGATCGCCTTCGGATTTCTCCGTCACGACCTCGACATAGAGATTGCCCTTGGAGACCTGGTCTGCCGCCGAGATCAACCGGCGGATCGGCGCAACCAACCGGCTGGAAAAGCCGAAGCCGATCCAGATCGCGGACAAGAGCAGGATCAGCGCAACGCCAAGATAGATCAGCGCAAAGGCCACCTGCGCCCCGAAGCGCGTTTCTTCCATCTTGCTGTATTCGGTCGCCCCTTCCTCGGCGAGGCGCAGATACTCGGTGACCCGCGGATCCATGCCGCGCGTCACATAGAGATACATGCCGTCAAAGGACTCCAGCTTCATGACACCGCCAACAAGGTTGGAAGTCCCTGGCGCAATCAGGATCGGTTCGCCGGCGGTCGCCTTGGCATAGATATCTTTAGGTGGCAGCAGGATGTTGGCGCGCGGATCCAGCACGACACGGGTCACCACCGTGCCGTCTTCCTTCATTACGAAAGCCGCAAGCAGGCCACGCACCTGGGCCTGCGCCGTGAAGAACGAATCAAACCGGGTCGGTTCGTAGTCATAAATGCCTCGGGCCCGATCGACATCGCTGACCATCGCGGTCAGATCGGCTCGCAGCACATGGGCATGTTCCTGAAGATAGGCTTGGGCCACCGTCAACGCGTTGTCGATGATCTGACGGGTGCGCTGCTCGAACCAGCGATCCAGCCCCTGATCGAGGGTAATCGTGGCAACGACGGCCATCAGAAGCGCGGGAACGGCGGCGATCAGACTGAACATGGCGACGATGCGCACATGCAGCCGGGCAGCGGCCCTGCCCTTGCGCCGCGCCTGCAGCAGTTTGTAGATCTCGAGAAGAATGGCAGCAACCAGCCCGCTGGCGAGCAGGCCGTTGACCAGCATCGACAGTTTGACGACCTGCTGGGTCGGCTCGATCGGGGTCGCGCCGGTCAGCACCATGAAGGTGATGCCGATCGAGGCCAGCGACAGGATCATCACCGCCAGACCGATCCGCCGCCCGATCCGGCCACGCCGGCTTTGATCCACATCCGCGCGCGGATCACGTTCCAGTATCATCCGTCCTCATCGAGTCTTTGGCTGAATGGTCATCGGGTGGCGAGTCCGGGGCAATTGCGGCGCCAGCAAGTCAATCTGACGCGGGCAAGCCACAGGAAGCGACATGGTTACCACACCTTGTTGCCAAATTGCGACAGGATTGCGACCAGGCAACCAGCAAGGGCATCCCTCATCCGCAGCACTACGGAGGATATGTTGCATTGCAAGCAGCCCGTACGCGCCGCATAACTCAGGCTGGAAATCCTGAGGTTGAGGGGCAGATACAATGACCGCGCGCGGACGGATTTTGGCTCTGGCTGCACTGGTTCTCATGGCCGGAGCTGCCGGCGGATGGTGGTGGTGGCAAGGCCAAGCAACCCTGCCCGACGGCATTGCCACGGCGAACGGGCGAATCGAGGCCGAAACCGTCCAGATCGCGACCCGCACCGGCGGACGCGTCATGGAGGTGAGGGTCGCCGAGGGGGATCTGGTTGCGGCCGGTGAGGTTCTTGCCCGGGTCGACACGTCGGAACTGGAGGCCATGCGGCGTGGCGCGCTGGCCCAGGAAGCGGCATCACGCGAGGCCGTGAACACGGTTCTGGCCCAGATCCTCCAGCGCGAAAGCGAGTTGAAATACGCCGAACAGGCGCTGGAACGCGCCCGCACGCTGCTCGGCAACGGCCATATCTCACAGCAGGAAGTTGACCAGCGCCAGACAGCCCGTGAAACCGCCGCTGCCGCCCTCACCGCCGTCAAGGCACAGCTTGCCAATGCCGAGAACACGGTTCTTGCAGCTGCCGCTGAAGTCGGCCGGATCGCCACGCTGATCGACGACAGCACGCTGACCGCTCCGATCGCCGGGCGTGTCCAGTATCGGCTGGCAGAACCGGGCGAAGTGGTCGCAGCGAGTGGACGGGTGCTGACACTGCTCAACCTTGGCGATGTCTACATGAGCGTGTTCCTGCCGACTGGCAGCGTCGGGCGTGTGCTGATCGGGGCCGAGGCGCGGATCGTGTTGGATGCGGCCCCAGAATTCGTGATCCCGGCGACGGTGTCCTTTGTTGCTGCCGATGCGCAATTCACCCCGCGCGAGGTTGAGACGCGGTCCGAACGGGACAAACTGATGTTCCGCGTCAAGCTGAAGATCGATCCGGCCCTGCTCGCCCAGCATATCGACAAGGTGCGTACCGGCCTGCCGGGTGAGGCCTATGTCATGATGGCGCCGCCCATCCCCTGGCCATCGACGCTCGAGGTTCGCTTGCCGCAACAGCCGTGAGGCAGCCATGACCCTGGTTACAGACACCCCCACCCCGCTTCCAGTCGCCCGGCTGATCGATGTCACCCATCGCTACGGTAAGGTTCTGGCCCTCGACGCCGTGTCGCTTGGTGTGCCGGCCGGCCGGACCATCGGACTGATCGGACCCGATGGCGTCGGCAAGTCGACCTTGCTGGCATTGCTGGCCGGTGCGCGCAAATGCCAGGGTGGCAAGGTCCATGCTCTTGGAGCGGACCTGTCGCGCTCAGGAGCCCGCCGCAAGGTGCTGCCGCGCATTGCCTACATGCCGCAAGGCCTCGGCAAGAACCTCTACATGGACCTGACGGTGACCGAAAACCTTGAGTTTTTCGGGCGTCTGTTCGGACAGGACCGGGCCGAGCGGCAACGCCGGATTGCCGATCTGACGCGCGCGACCGGATTGTTTTCCTTTCTGGACCGACCGGCAGGAAAACTCTCCGGGGGCATGAAGCAGAAGCTCGGGCTGTGCTGCGCCCTGATCCACGACCCGGACCTCCTGATCCTGGACGAGCCGACCACCGGCGTCGATCCGCTGTCCCGCCGCCAGTTCTGGACGCTGATCGAGACCATCCGCGCCGATCGGCCGGGCATGACCGTGATCGTCGCCACCGCCTATATGGACGAGGCCGAAGGGTTCGAGCATCTGGTGGCCATGCATGCCGGACGGATCCTGGCTGAGGGCACGGCGGCGGACCTGAAGGCGCAAGGTCAGGGCGCAACGCTTGAGGAAGCCTTCGTCAACCTCCTGCCGGAGCGCGCCGGCCGGCCGCATGAGGCACTGATCGTGCCGCCCTTCACCGGCTCTGCCGACAAGCCAGCCATCGTTGCCAGGGAACTGGTGCAGCGCTTCGGGGCCTTCACGGCCGTCGATCACGTCAGCTTCGAGATCCGCAAGGGCGAGATTTTTGGGTTCCTTGGGTCGAACGGCTGCGGCAAGTCGACGACGATGAAGATGCTGACGGGCCTTCTGCCGCCGACCGAGGGCGAGGCTTTCCTGTTCGGCGAGAAGGTCAACGCGGCCAATCTGGAGAGCCGGAAGCGTGTCGGCTACATGTCGCAGGCCTTCTCGCTCTATGGCGAGCTGACCGTGCGCCAGAACCTGACGCTGCACGCGCAGCTTTTCCACATGCCGGCCGCCGACGTACAGACCCGTGTCAGCGAGTTGCTCGACCGTTTTCGCCTCGCCGAACATGCGGACACGCTGCCCGATGCGCTGCCGCTTGGCGTCCGCCAGCGCCTGTCGCTGGCGGTCGCCATCGTGCACCGTCCCGATGTGCTGATCCTTGACGAGCCGACGTCAGGCGTCGATCCGGTGGCGCGCGATGAATTCTGGCAGCTGCTCATCACCCTCGCCCGGCAGGACCAGGTGACGATCTTCCTGTCGACGCATTTCATGAATGAAGGCGAACGCTGCGACCGCATTTCACTGATGCATGCCGGCAAGGTTCTCGCCTGCGACACGCCGCAGAACCTGATCCGGGACCATGGTGCCGCCAATCTGGAGGATGCCTTCATCGCCTGCCTTGAGGCGGCAAGCCCGGAGGGACCAGCAACCGAGGCCGCACCGGCCGGTGCTGTGCCGCCAAACACAACAACGGCGCCAATGCCCGCAACGGACGACGCCCCTGCCCGCAAACGCCGGGCGCCGTTTTCGTTTCTGTCACGCCGCCGCCTGATGGCCTATTCGCTGCGCGAAGCCAAGGAATTGCGCCGCGATCCCGTCCGGCTGGCGGTCGCCCTCATGGGAACGATGCTGCTGATGCTGGTGTTCGGCTACGGCATCACCACCGATGTCAACGAGCTGACCTATACCGTTCTGGACCAGGACCAGACGCGCGAGAGCCGGCAATATGCCGAGAGCTTTTCCGGCTCACGCTATTTTGCCGAACAGGCCCCGATCCGGTCCGAGGCGGAGATCCTGCCGCGCCTCAGATCCGGCGACATCTCGCTCGCCATCGAGATCCCTCCCGGCTTCGGCAAGGCCCTGCTCAGAGGCGAAACACCGCAGGTCGCGGCGACCATCGACGGGGCCATGCCGTTCCGGGCCGAGACGATTGCCGGTTATGTCGAGGGGCTGAACCGGGCCTATCTGGTCGAGCAGTACCGGCAACAGCAAGGCGAAGCCCCGCCGCTGGGGGCTGCGACCATCGAACCCCGGTTCCTCTACAATCAGGACTTCAAGAGCATCAACGCCATGGCGCCCTCCGTCATGGCGCTGCTCCTGGTCTTCATCCCGGCCATCCTGACCGCCGTCAGCGTGGTGCGCGAGAAGGAGCTGGGCTCGATCACCAATCTCTATGTCACGCCGGTGACCAGCCTTGAGTTCCTGATCGGCAAGCAGGCGCCCTATGTTCTTGTGGCGCTGATCAATTTCGTGCTGATGACGCTGATCGCCGTATTCGTGTTCGGCGTGCCGATCAAGGGCAGCCTCGCAGCGCTCACGCTCGGCGCGGTGCTCTACATCCTCGCCACCACGTCCATCGGCCTTTTGTTCTCGACCTTTACCTCGACGCAGGTCGCCGCAATCTTCGGCACGGCCATCGGCACGGTTCTGCCGGCGGTGCAATTCTCCGGAATGATGCAGCCGGTGTCTTCGCTGGAAGGAGCCGGGGCTTTCATTGGCGCGATCTATCCGACAGCTCATTTCATGACCATCGCGGTCGGCACCTTCACCAAGGGACTTGGCTTTGCGGAACTGTCCGCCAGCTTCCTGGCGCTGTTGCCGGCAGCTCCCCTGCTGCTCTTTGCCTGCGTCCTCCTGCTGCCGAAACAGGAGCGCTGACCCATGCGCCGTCTTGCCACCATCTACCGGCTGGGCCTCAAGGAAATCCTGTCGCTGTGGCGTGACCCGGTGCTGCTGATCCTGATCCTCTGGGCCTTTACCGGCGGCGTCTACATGGCCGCCGAAGGCATGAAGAGTGACCTCAACAACGTCTCCATCGCGGTGGTGGACGAGGATCGCTCACAGCTGTCCCTGCGGCTCGTGGAGGCGCTGCGCCCGCCAGAGTTCCTCCCGCCAGAGCGGATCTCCTATGGCGAGATCGACGCAGCGCTCGACAGTGAAACCTACTCTTTTGTGCTGGTGATCCCGTCGCGCTTCGAGGCGGATGTGCGGGCCGGAAAGACGCCGGCAATCCAGCTCGACATCGATGCCACGGCCATGATGCAGGCCGGGATCGGGGCCAATTTCATTGCCAATGCGCTGGGACAGGAGATCAACCGGTTCGCCGAAAGCCTTGGTCTGTCACAGGACATGCCGCTCGATCTGGTGCTGCGCTATGCCTTCAACCCCAACCTGACCGGCGCCTGGTTTTCCTCGGTGATGGAAATCATCAACAACGTCACCATGCTGACCGTGGTGCTGACCGGCGCGGCAGTGATCCGCGAGCGCGAGCATGGCACGCTGGAACACCTCCTGGCGATGCCGCTGACGCCCTTCGAGATCATGATGGCCAAGGTCTGGGCCAACGGGCTGGTGATCGTCGCCGTCGTCGCCTTCTCGCTCTGGATTGTCGTCGAGGGGCTGTTGAAGGTGCCGGTGGCGGGCTCGATCCCGCTGTTTCTTGCCGGAACCGTGCTCTATCTGTTCTTCGCGTCGGCCCTCGGCATCCTGCTTGGCACGCTGGCGCGCACCATGCCGCAGTTCGGCCTCCTGTTCATCCTCATCGTGCTGCCGATGAACCTCCTGTCCGGCGGTGAAACTCCGCTCGAAAGCCAGCCGGAGGCCTTGCAGAGGGTCATGAGCCTGGTGCCCTCGACCCAGTTCGTGGCGATGGCGCAGGCGGTGCTCTACCGGGGCGCGGGTGCGGCCATCATCTGGCCTAAGCTGGTGATGATCACCATCGTCGGCCTCACACTGTTCACCCTCGCCGCCGCCCGCTTCCGCCGCTCCATCGCCGCTGCGCGGTGAGGCTCGGCGGCGGGGATGTCTGCTTAGCGGCTGGAGCGCAGGACCTGGACGTCGAGGTCGCGGATCTTCTTGCGCAGCGTGTTGCGGTTGACGCCGAGGAGTTCTGCAGCCTTGATCTGGTTGCCGCGTGTGGCCGCAAGGGCTGCGCCGATCAAGGGATACTCGATTTCGCGCAGGATACGGTGGTAAAGCCCCGGAGGCGGCAAGGCGTCGCCGTAGTTGGCGAAGTAGCCGTTGAGATAGCGTTCGACTGCCTGGCCGAGGTTGATCTCGCCGGACTGTTCCTCCGAGGCCTGCGATGCCACCGGCGTTGACAGTTCCTGCTCCAGCAGTCCTTCGCCGATGACGTCCTGCGGATAGAGCGCGGCAAGCCGGCGAACGAGGTTTTCCAGCTCGCGCACGTTGCCCGGCCAGCGATAGCGGCGCAGCAGGTTCATGCCGCTCGCATCGATCTGCTTGGCTGGAAGGCCTTCCTTTTCCGCTAGCGCAAAGAAGTGCCGCACAAGATCCGGAATGTCCTCGACACGCTCGCGCAGCGGCGGAAGGCGGATCGGCACCACATTCAAGCGGAAGAACAAATCTTCGCGGAACAGGCCCTGGTTGATCGCCTGGCGCAGGTCCTTGTGGGTGGCCGCGACGATGCGCACGTCGGTCTTGATCGGCGTGCGGCCGCCGACGGTGGTGTATTCGCCCTGCTGCAGCACGCGCAAGAGCCGGGTCTGTGCCTCCATCGGCATGTCGCCGATTTCGTCGAGGAACAGCGTGCCACCGTCCGCCTGTTCGAAGCGGCCGGAGGAGCGGGCCTGCGCGCCAGTAAAAGCGCCCTTCTCGTGACCGAACAGCTCGGCCTCGATCAGGTCGCGCGGAATGGCGGCCATGTTGATGGCAACGAACGGCCCGTTGCGGCGCTTGCCGTAGTCATGCAAGGCCCGAGCAACCAGCTCCTTGCCGGTGCCGCTCTCGCCGTTGATCATGACCGTCAGGTCGGTCTGCATAAGGCGGGCGAGCACCCGGTAGATCTCCTGCATCGCCTGCGACCGGCCGATCAGCGGGATATTCTCGCCCATGTCCTCGGTCTCGACCTGGCGGCGCTGTTTCGGCTCCTCCAGCGCGCGGGCGATGATGCTGGTGAGTTCCTTCAGGTCGAAGGGCTTGGGAAGATATTCATAAGCCCCCTTCTCCGACGCCCGGATGGCGGTCATGAAGGTGTTCTGCGCGCTCATGACGATGACCGGGAGGTCGGGCCTGAGCTTCTTGATGCGCGGCAGCACGTCGAAGATGTTCTCGTCCGGCATGACCACATCTGTCACAACGAGGTCGCCGTCGCCCGAACTGACCCAGCGCCACAAGGTGGCGGCATTGGAGGTGAGGCGCACCGTGTAGCCGGCCCGCGACAGGGCCTGGTTTAAAACCGTGCGGATAGCTGCATCGTCGTCAGCAACCAGAATGGTCCCGGTCGGCATGGTCAGGCGGTCCTGTCGCTGGAGGTGGGGTCAATGTCGATGAAGGCTGGCAGAAGGATGCGGAACACCGTGCGGCGTGGCACGCTCTCGCATTCGATGACGCCGCCATGATCGCTGATCATCTTGGCCACCAGCGCCAGCCCGAGGCCCGAGCCATTGGTCTTGGTGGTGATGAAAGGCTCGAAGATATGCGGCATCAGGTCGTCCGGCACGCCCGGGCCGTTGTCCTTGACGCAGAATTCCAGCGGCAGGCTGACCTTGTCGCTGGTGCCGGGCACCGACAGGCGCACGCCGGGACGGAAGGCGGTGGTGATGCGGATCTCGCCGTCGGGATCGTTGCCTATGGCCTCGCTGGCGTTCTTGACGAGGTTGAGGAACACCTGCACCAGCTGGTCGCGGTTGGCATAGACGAAGGGCAGCGAGGGGTCATACTCCTCAATAATGCGCTTGCCGCGGGCAAAGCCGGTGTCCGCCAGCCGTTTCACATGGTCCAGAACCACATGAATATTGACCGGCTCGCGCTCGATCGGCCGCTCGTCGGAGAAGATTTCCATCCGGTCGACGAGTTTCACGATCCGGTCGGTCTCGTCCATGATCAGGCGGGTCAGCGCCCGGTCGTCCTCGCTGGCGGACTGCTCCAGAAGCTGCGCTGCACCGCGAATGCCGGAGAGCGGGTTCTTGATCTCATGCGCCAGCATGGCGGCAAGACCCGTGACCGTGCGCGCGGCGCCGCGCGAGGTGAGCTGGCGGTCGATCTTCTCCGCCATGGTGCGTTCCTGGAACATCAGCACCACCGCACCCGGCCGGTCCGACACCGGCGCGGCATGGATATCGACGACCCGGTCGGAGCCGATGCGCGGCGAGCCGATGTCGACCTTGTATTCATTCACGGGCGCGCCGCGCTCGCGCACCTGCTCGATCAAAGTCAGGAGCGGACTGCCGAAGGGCACGAAATAGTCGATCGGATGCCGGCGCAGCACCGAAACCGAAGAGCGCAGGAAAATCTCTGCCGCCATGTTGGCCGCCTCGATCACCCCGTCGGGGGCAACCAGCAGCACCGGATGCGGCAGCGCATCGAGAATGGTCGGTCCGTCCGTTGTCAGGGCCGCCGCGCGGCCATCTGTAGATCTTGCAACGGGCGCGGTCATGCGGCGGTCCTTGTCGGTTGCGAGGAAAACCAGGCGCGGACGAGGTCACGCACGGTGGCCGGGCTGTCGCTGGTCATCATTTCGGCGCGCAGGGCGCCGGGCACGTTGTCGGTCTGGTCGAGATACCAGCCGAGATGCTTACGGGCGATGCGCCGGCCGAGCTCCAGCCCGTAGAGGGACAGAAGCGCGTCATAATGTTCGAGCGCGAGGTCGGCGAGTGCTGCCCCCTCCGGTGCAATGGGAACAGGCGTGCCGTTGAGATGGGCTCCAATCTGGCCGGGCAGCCAGGGCCGGCCATAGGAGCCGCGCCCCACCATCACACCGGCGGCCCCCGACTGCGCCAGCATGTCCTCTGCCGCGTTTATGGACACGCAGTCGCCATTGGCGATCACGGGAATGCTGACGGCCTCAACGACGGCGCGGATCGCCTTCCAGTCGGCCTCGCCCTTGTAGAACTGGTTGCGGGTGCGGCCGTGCACCGTAACGAGCTGGACGCCGGCATTCTCGGCCCGGCGGGCAAGATCGGGTGCGTTCAGGCAGTCCCGGTCCCAGCCGAGCCGCATCTTCAGCGTCACCGGCACCTTGACCGCCTGCACGGTTGCCTCGATCAGCGTCAGGGCATGGTCGAGATCGCGCATCAGCGCCGAGCCGGAATAGCCGGTGGTCACGCGCTTGGCCGGGCAGCCCATGTTGATGTCGATGATGTCGGCGCCGGCATCCTCGGCAATGCGGGCTGCCTCGCCCATCCAGTGTGCCTCGCGGCCGGCAAGCTGCACGACATGCAGGTCAAGGCCATCGCCTTCGGCACGCGTCCGGGTTTCAGCATCGCCTTCGACAAGGCTTTCGCAGGCAACCATTTCCGACACGACGACGCCAGCGCCGAAACGGGCGGCGAGCCGGCGGAACGGCAGGTCGGACACGCCGGACATCGGCGCAAGAAACGCCCGATTCGCCAGGCGATGCGATCCGATGACCAAGGGGTCGGTTGGGGTGATGGGGCCGCTTCTGCTCATATCGTGTGCAAGTTTCATTGTGCCTACAGAGTAATCATTTTTTGCGCTGCGGCAAGCGTCATATTTCCGGCAGAGGGGAAGTGCGGCAAATAACCGGTTGAGGCTTGCAAAGGAAAGCCTTTATCTGCAGTCAACCCGAAGCGACCGCTGCGCCGCGCTCTCCTTGCCTGGACCGATCTGATGAACAGCCCTCCCCTCGTCGACGCGCTCGTCGTTGCAGCAGGCCGTGGCACCCGGTTGAAAAGCGCCGATGACAGCGCCCCGAAACAGTATCTGCCGCTGGGCGGACTGCCGGTTCTGACCTGGACCCTGGAAGCGCTGTGCGCGTGCCCGGATATTCACCGTGTCCAGGTGGTGATCCATGCAGACGATCAAACGCTGTATGAAGAAGCACGCGCGGCCCTGTCGCACCATGCAGCCGGACGCCTGTTGCCGGCTGTTACCGGCGGCGACACCCGCCAGGCATCGGTGCGTCTGGGGCTGGAGGCGATGTCCGCCGGTCGCGATGAGGTTCGCCACGTGCTCATCCACGATGCGGCGCGGCCATTCTTGCCGGTCAAGGTGATCGAGCGGATGATGGCAGCGCTCAGGTCAGGTGACCTGGCCGTGCTTGCCGCCCTCCCCGTCCACGACACCCTAAAGCGGGCCGGACCGGACGGCTTTGCCACCGGTACCGTCGACCGCAGCGGGTTGTGGGCGGCGCAGACGCCGCAGGGCTTCGGCCTTGCCGAAATCCTCGCGGCTCACCGCGCGGCCTTCGCCGCAGGCGAAGCCGCCTTTACCGACGACACATCCCTTGCCGAATGGGCCGGCCTGAAAGTGAGGCTGGTGGAAGGCGCCGCCGAGACTTACAAGATCACCACGAGAGCCGATCTGGACCGGGCCCGCAGGGATGTGGAGCGGTTCGCGGCAACGCTGAACAGGAACGCCCCCGCATGACCGACTGGTCCAACTACCCCGATATCCGTGTGGCAACCGGCTATGACGTGCATGCCTTTGAAGCCGGGGATGCGGTGATCCTCGGCGGGATCTCCGTGCCGCATGAGCGCAAGCTTGCCGGCCACTCCGATGCCGATGTGGTGCTGCATGCGCTGACCGATGCCATCCTCGGCGCAATAGCAGACCGGGACATTGGGGCGCATTTCCCGCCCTCCGATCCGAAGTGGAAGGGCGCGGCCTCGGACCAGTTCCTGATCCATGCGCTGGATCTCGTGGCCGCACGCGGCGGCAAGGTGGCTCATCTCGATGTGACCATTGTCTGCGAGGCCCCCAAGATCGGCCCCGTGCGCGAGACGATGCGAGAGAAGATCGCGGAGATCTGCGCCCTGCCCCTCGGCCGCGTGTCGGTCAAGGCAACCACCTCAGAGCGCCTTGGCTTTACCGGACGCAAGGAGGGCATCGCGGCGCTCGCCACCGCAACCGTGCGCCTGCCGGCCGGGCAGGACGAGGCCTGATCCATCCCCCGCATGCAGGAGCCCTCGAATGACCGATCTTGATCCCCTGCTGGCGGAGACCGCCGAACTGGTCAAGCGCATGGCTGAGTCTGGCTTGAAGCTTGCGACAGCCGAATCCTGCACCGGCGGCCTTGTTGCCGGGCTGGTAACGGAGGTACCGGGATCATCGGCCGTGCTGGACCGTGGTTTCGTTACCTATTCCAATGAGGCCAAGGCCGAGATGATCGGCGTTCCGATGGCGCTGATCAGGGAGCATGGGGCGGTCAGCCGGCCAGTTGCCATCGCCATGGCAGAAGGCGCGCTCGCCCGCTCAAGGGCCGATATTGCGGTCGCCATCACTGGAATCGCAGGTCCGGGCGGTGGCTCGGCGGCAAAACCCGTTGGTACAGTTCACTTTGCCTGCGCTGCGCGCGGCCAGGACACAGTCGCCGAGTTGCATCAAATACCGGACACCGGACGCGCCGCAGTCCGGGCTCAAGCAGTCCGTGTCGCCGTTCGGCTTGTTTCAAATTTTACCGATGTTCTGAAGGCATCTTCAAACAGTTGCCCGTAGAACCGTATGCTTGTGTGAGGCTGTTTCGGGTCTCGCACCGGATACAGAGGGTACCATGCGCGCAATGATTGCGTCGCTCTGGCTGGCCATCTTCGGTCAGGCCGTTTGGGCAGATGAACTGCCGGTCGAGGGAGACTACTTCCTCATTGCCCGTCAAAATGACGGCAGCTTTTCCGGGAGCCACAAGGTTCTGGACAAGCCCGGCGAGGGCTATGTCGAGGCAACCTATTGCGGCCGCGTGTTCTGGGTCCGACCGTTGACCGTTGCCTGGACACAGATGGAAGTCTCCGAGTATCGCCGCCGTGTTGCGCTGGAGTTCAATGCTGGCCGCGGCTGGCTTCCGCTGTGCCGGGAGGCGCACAAGGAAGTTCAACTCGCAGACCTCGGTATCACGGAGGAGGACTTCGTCGTAGCCAATGGCGGCGACTATTCCCGTCCGTCCACCGAGAGCCGCTTCAAGGCCATCAGCGACCGCTTCAACACCAAGCGCGCGCCCACGCACAAGAGCAGCAGCTACCACCAGAATTGACGGGCCACACCAACCTGTCCCAGCGCTTTTGCCCCAACGCTCATGTTTTATTAAACATTGAGCGTTGATACTCATTCTTAAGAAACAGTTATTGTTCACACTGGCATCGATCAGTACCGACCGACAGACAGTTGGCCGGGCAACTCGATGGGATCCTGTCGTGAAGTGGTATGTAATCCTGATGCTCGCCCTGGGCCTGATCGCACCGCCATCGGCTGCCGAGGCCTATCGCTATCCCGAAGAGTTTCACATCATATCCCGGGACAACATGAACCGGTTCCGGGGTAGCCACCAGTTGCTGCGGCGGGCCCAGGACGGCTTTGCCGCGGTGATCTACTGTGACACGACCTATTGGGTCCGCCCGCGCACGGTTGCCTGGACCGAGCAGGAAGCCGAGCGCGGCTATACGCTTGCCATCGAGACAAACAGCGGCAATGGTTGGGCGCAAGTCTGCCTCAATCCACAAAGCCAGGTGCGGCTGAGAGATCTCGAGCTGAACCGGCAGGAGGAACGGGCCGCGACGTCGGAGCCCGCTCCGCGCAAGTTCCGTTTCCAGGAAATCAGACGGGCCTTTGAATCGCGCTGACGTTCAGGCCGGTGTCGCCGGGCCGTAGACGTCATCCGCCCGCGCCTCGAAGGCGCCGGCAAACTTGCGGAAGGCCATGTCGAACATGGCGCCCATCAGCGATGCCAGGGTCCGGCTCTTGAAGTCATAGGTGATGAAGAACTGCACCTTGCAGCGCCGGTCATCGACGGCGGCAAAGCTCCAGCGGTTTTCCAGATGCCGGAACGGTCCGTCGAGATATTCGACGAGGATCTCGTTCTTTTCCCGGTCAAGGGTGACCTTGCTGGTGAAGGTCTCGCGGAACAGCTTGTAGGCCACCGTCATGTCGGCGATCAGCACTTCCCGCGCCGCATCCAGTTCCCTGCGCCCGCGCACGACCAGGTTCTGGCACAGCGGCACGAACTGCGGATAGTTTTCCACATCGGCCACAAGATTGAACATGTCCGCCGCCGAATGGCCGACATCCCGGGTCGTATCAAAGGACGGCATCGCTCTGTGTCCGGTCTCTGTCCGCGTTGCGCTCGCCTCAGTAGCCGAGCCGGGCCGCCCGCGCAGCCCTGAGGTCAGCAAAATCTTCACCCGCATGGTGTGAAGACCGCGTCAACGGACTGGCGGAAACCTTGAGGAAGCCCTTGGCATAGGCAATCTTCTCATAGGCCTTGAACTCGTCCGGTGTCACAAAGGACAGCACCGGATGATGCTTCTTCGAAGGCTGCAGATACTGGCCGATGGTGAGGAAGTCGACGTCGGCCGACCTGAGATCGTCCATGAGCTGCAGCACTTCATTGCGGACTTCACCCAGGCCGACCATGATGCCGGACTTGGTGAACATCGACGGATCCAGTTCCTTCACCCGCTGCAGCAGGCGGATGGAGTGGAAGTAGCGCGCGCCGGGGCGCACCTTCAGATATTTCGACGGGACGGTTTCCAGATTGTGGTTGAACACATCCGGCTTGGCTTTCACCACAATCTCCAGCGCGCCGTCCTTGCGCAGGAAGTCGGGCGTCAGCACCTCGATGGTGGTCTTCGGCGCCTTGGCGCGGATCGCGGCAATGACGGCGGCGAAATGGTTCGCGCCGCCATCATCCAGATCGTCCCGGTCAACGGAAGTGATGACCACATGTTCCAGGCCCATGGTGGCGACGGCCGTGGCGATGCCCTCGGGCTCATGCGGGTCGACGGCGGTCGGCATGCCGGTGCGCACGTTGCAGAAGGCGCAGGCGCGGGTGCAGGTGTCGCCGAGGATCATGAAGCTGGCGTGCTTCTTCGACCAGCATTCGCCGATGTTCGGGCAGCCCGCTTCCTCGCAGACGGTGACGAGCTTGTTCTCGCGCACCACCTGATGCGTCTCCCGGTAAACGGGCGACGTCGGCGCCTTGACGCGGATCCACGCCGGTTTGCGCGCGACCGGATTGTCCGGGCGATGCGCCTTTTCCGGATGGCGGGGCTTCTGGGCATCGGTGTCCGGCTGCGGCCGGTTCAGGGTGTCGAGGATCGTGACCATGTGCACCAGATGTAGCGGTTCTGCGCGAAGGTCAAGAGCTGCCTTCGCCGCGGGCCTATGCGTTGTCGTTTGAACTGATGAGCTGCGTGAGCCGCGCGACGGCTGTGGGAGACAAGGGACGTGACTTGCGTGTCGTCTCGTCCATCTGCACGATGACGGAAACGGCGCGCGCGGCGCAGACGTCGGTCTGGAACACGGCCTGTTCGAGCGTCACCGAGCTGGTGCCGATCTTCAGGACACGCGTGCCGATGGCAACCTCGCCGGGCCAGCGGATCTCGGCCAGAAAGTCCAGCTCGAGACGGGCGATGACGAAGGCGGACCCGTCGTCTGCCAGATCAACGCCCGTGCCGGAGGCCGCGCCGAACAGCGCCTCGACCCGGCCGGTTTCCAGGAACGTTGCGAAGACCGCGTTGTTCACATGGCCCTGACGGTCGGTGTCGCCGTAGCGCAGCTTGTCACGGGCTACACTCGGGTAGTCTTCGAGTCTGATAGCCTTGGCGTCCACGTCCCTCTCTCCTGCCAACCAGAGCGCGGTTCAGCGGCCCCGGATCTTGCGCCAGAGAAACAGGAACAGGATCGCCCCGACCGTCGCCACCACCAGCTGGTCGAGAATCCCGCCCGTGATGTTGAGCTTCAGCATTTCGGACAGCTTGCCACCGACAAGTGCGCCGATGAGCCCGACGATGAGCGAGCCAAGAAACCCGCCCCGGCTGTCGAGTACCCGGTGGGCGACGGCACCGGCAATCAAACCGATGATGATCCAGTAGAGAAAGCCCATGCCGTCTTCCTTCAGTTCGTGCCTCAGGCCAGCATCCGCGCGATCAGCACGACGACAATCGCACCAATGGCCGCCACCAGGACTTCATTGACCAGCGGATGACCGATGTTGATGGAAATCCCCGTCGCCTTGACGAGGAAACCGCCAACAAAGGCGCCGATCAGACCGGTCAGCAGATAGCGGAACAGACCGCCGCCGCCGACAATGAAACTTGCAATCCAGCCTGCCAGCAGACCGATGATGCACCAGATGACAATCGCCTTGACGTCCATGACAACACCTCAACCTTCAAAGAAACAAAAATGAAAGCCGCCGCCGGGGACAGCGGCTTTCCCATCAAGCATTGAGGGCGCGCCCGTAGGCGTCCAGAACGCTTTCCTTCATCATCTCAGAAAGCGTCGGATGCGGGAAGATCGTGTGCATCAGGTCTTCCTCGGTCGTCTCCAGGTTCATGGCGACGACGAAGCCCTGGATCAGCTCGGTCACTTCCGTGCCGACCATGTGCGCGCCGATCAGCTCGCCGGTCTTCTTGTCGAAGATCGTCTTGATGAGGCCGTTGTCCTCACCCAGCGCAATCGCCTTGCCGTTGGCGCCGAAGGAGAAACGGCCGACGCGGATCTCGCGGCCGAGTTCCTTGGCCTTGGCTTCCGTCAGACCAACAGAGGCGACCTGCGGATTGCAATAGGTGCAGCCCGGGATCTTGCCCTTGTCCATCGGATGGACATTCGGCAGGCCGGCGATCTTCTCAATGCAGATGACGCCTTCATGCTCGGCCTTGTGGGCGAGCATCGGAGGACCAGCCACATCGCCAATGGCATAGAGACCGGGCACATTGGTGCGGCCATAACCGTCGATCACGACGCAGCCACGGTCGGTCTTCACGCCGAGGGCCTCAAGGCCGAGGTTCTCGATGTTGCCCTGCACGCCGACGGCGGAGATCAGGCGGTCAGCGGTGATCTCGGTCACCTTGCCGTCCTTGGTTTCCACATGGGCGGTGATGGAATTGGCACCCTTCACGACCTTGGCAACCTTGGCTTCGGTCATGATCTTCAGGCCGCGCTTTTCCAGCGCCTTGCGGGCGATCGCCGAAATCTCGGCGTCTTCCACCGGCATCACCTGCGGCATGACCTCGACGACGGTCACGTCCACGCCCATGGAGCGGTAGAAGGACGCAAACTCGATACCGATGGCGCCCGAGCCCATGACGACCAGCGACTTCGGCATGAAGTCCGGCTTCATCGCCTCGAAATAGGTCCAGATCAGCTTGCCATCCGGCTCGATGCCCGGCAGCGCGCGCGGACGGGCGCCGGTGGCGACGATGATGTGCTTGGCGGTGTAGGTGCCCTCCCCCTTCACGCCCTTGGGCGCGGGGTGCTGCGGCTCGACCGCAGGCTTGGAGGATTTCGCCACCACGACCTCACCCGGCTTGGTGAGCTTGGCCTCACCCCAGATGACGTCGATCTTGTTCTTCTTCATCAGGAAGCCGACGCCGGCATTGAGACGGGCCGAGACGCCGCGCGAGCGGGCGACCACGTCCTTGACGTCGGCCGTTATCCTGCCTTCCAGCGTCAGGCCGTAGGACTTGGCGTGGTTGGCGTGATCGAGGATTTCGGCCGAGCGCAGCAGCGCCTTGGTCGGGATGCAGCCCCAGTTGAGGCAGATGCCGCCGAGATGCTCGCGCTCGACGATGGCAGTCTTGAAGCCCAGCTGGGCCGCACGGATCGCGGTGACGTAGCCGCCGGGTCCGGAGCCGATGATGAGGACGTCATAGCTGTCGGCCATGGAAGTTCCCTCGCCTGTTTCGCAGGAATTTTGCGTGTGCCAAAAAAGGAAGAAAGGCCCCGGACCAGCCGGGGCCTCGCTGAGGTCACTCAGACCAGCATGCTCATCGGGTTCTCGATGTAGCCCCGGAAGGCCCCGAGAAGTTCCGCGCCGAGGGCGCCGTCGACGCAGCGGTGGTCGGTCGAGAGCGTGACGGTCATGACGGTGGCAACCGCCAGGGCGCCGTTCTTGACGACAGGACGCTGTTCCCCCGCGCCGACGGCCAGAATGGTCGCATGCGGCGGGTTGACGACGGCCGAGAAGCTCTTCACGCCCATCATGCCCATGTTGGACACGGCGGTGGTGCCGCCCTGGTACTCTTCCGGCTTCAGCTTGCGGTCCTTGGCGCGCTGGCCGAGGTCCTTCATCTCGTTGGAGATGGTGGACAGGGCCTTCTGCTCGGCGCTGCGGATGATCGGGGTGATCAGGCCGCCCGGGATCGACACGGCAACGCCGACATCGGCGTGCTTGTGCTTGACCATGGCGTCGTCGGTCCAGGACACGTTGGCGTCCGGCACATCGCGCAGGGCCAGCGCCAGGGCCTTGATGACCATGTCGTTGACCGAGAGCTTGTAGGTCGGCTTGCCGTCCTTGGACTTCGGCGCAGCATCATTGAGCTGGGTGCGCAGGGCCAAGAGCGCGTCGAGCTCGCAGTCGACCGACACGTAGAAGTGCGGAATCGTCTGCTTGGACTCGGTGAGGCGCTTGGCGATGGTCTTGCGCATGCCGTCATGCGGCACGAGCTCGTAGGAGCCTTCGGCGAAGAGCTTGAGCACCTGTTCCTTCGAAGCGCCGGTGGCCATCGCCGGGGCAGCAGCCGGAGCTGCAGGTGCGACAATTGGAGCCGGGGCGGCGGCAGCGGCCGGAGCCGCCTTGCCTGTTCCCGACTTCAGGGCCGCTTCGATGTCGCGCTGGACGACACGACCATGCGGGCCGGAGCCGGCGATGGCATGAAGGTCGAGCCCGTTCTGGGCCGCGAGACGCCGGGCGAGCGGCGAGGCGAAGACCCTTGCCCCACCGGACGCAGGCGCTGCGGCAGGTGCCGCTGCAGCAGGAGCGGCGGCAGCAACCGGTGCTGCAGCTGGGGCGGCCGGAGCCGGCGCTGCAGCCGGAGTTGCAGCCGGGGCAGCCGAAGCCGTTGACGCATCTTCGCCCTCAGCGGCCAGCACGGCGATCACCGTGTTGACCTTGACGCCCTGAGATCCGGCCGGAACCAGGATCTTGGCGATGGTGCCCTCATCGACGGCTTCCACCTCCATGGTCGCCTTGTCGGTCTCGATCTCGGCGATCACGTCGCCGGAAGAAACCTTGTCGCCTTCCTTGACCAGCCACTTGGCCAGATTGCCCTCTTCCATGGTGGGAGAGAGGGCCGGCATGGTGATGTTGATCGGCATCTGTGCCTCCCTCGCCTCAGGCCTTGTAGGTGACGGCTTTCACCGCATCGATAACGTCCTTGACCGTCGGCAGCGCCAGCTTTTCAAGGTTGGCGGCATAGGGCATCGGAACGTCCTTGCCGGTGACGCGCAGGATCGGGGCGTCGAGGTAGTCGAAGGCCTTTTCCTGGACCTGGTAGCCGATTTCCGACGACACCGAGCAGACCGGGAAGGCTTCCTCGACGGTGACGCAGCGGCCGGTCTTACGGACCGAGGCCAATACCGTGTCGATGTCGAGCGGACGGATGGTGCGCAGGTTCACGACTTCCGCCGAAATGCCCTGGGCCGCCAGTTCGTCCACGGCCTTCATGACATAGGTCATGCCGATGCCCCAGGAAACGATGGTCACGTCCGTGCCGGCGCGCTCGATCTTGGCCTTGCCGATTGGCAGGACAAAATCGTCGACCTTCGGCACCTCGAAGGACTGGCCGTAGAGGATCTCGTTTTCCAGGAAGACGACCGGGTTCGGATCGCGGATGGCAGCCTTCAAGAGGCCCTTCGCATCGGCGGCCGACCACGGCTGGATCACCTTAAGGCCCGGGATATGGGCATACCAGGAGGCATAGTCCTGGCTGTGCTGCGCGCCGACGCGGGCGGCAGCGCCGTTCGGACCGCGGAAGACAATCGGAGCACCCATCTGGCCACCAGACATGTAGAGCGTCTTGGCAGCGGAGTTGATGATGTGGTCGATCGCCTGCATGGCGAAGTTGAACGTCATGAACTCGACGATCGGCTTCAGGCCAGCCATCGCAGCGCCAACGCCAAGACCGGCAAAGCCGTGCTCGGTGATCGGGGTGTCGATGACGCGGCGGGCGCCGAATTCGTCCAGCAGCCCTTGCGTGATCTTGTAGGCGCCCTGGTACTCGGCCACTTCCTCGCCCATGACGAAGACGCGGTCATCGGCCCGCATTTCCTCGGCCATCGCGTCGCGCAGCGCTTCGCGAACGGTCATGGAGACCATCTCGGTGCCGGCCGGCGCATCGCTGTCGGCAGAACCGGAGGTGACGGGAGCAGCCGGAACCGGAGCTGCAGCGGCAACCGGCGCAGGCGCAGGCGCAGCAGCCGGGGCAGCGGCGGGCGCCGGTGCGGGTGCAGCAGTTGCTGCGGAGGCATCTTCGCCTTCGGCCAGGAGAACGGCGATCGGCGTGTTCACCTTCACGTTCTCGCTGCCCTCGGCCACGAGGATCTTGCCAAGCGTGCCCTCGTCGACGGCTTCCACTTCCATGGTTGCCTTGTCAGTCTCGATTTCGGCGATGACATCGCCGGCCTTGATGGCGTCGCCCTCGGCCTTCAGCCACTTGGCGAGCTTGCCCTCTTCCATGGTCGGAGAGAGAGCCGGCATCAGAATGTTGATCGGCATGGTATCCCCCGGCCTTAGAGCAGAATGTCGGTGTAGAGCTCGGACACATCCGGCTCCGGATCGTTCTGGGCGAATTCGGCCGCCTCGGCGACAATCGCGCGCACATCGCGGTCGATTGCCTTGAGGTCGTCATCCGTGGCCCAGCCGTTTTCCATCAGACGCACGCGGACCTGCTCGATCGGGTCGTGCTCGGTACGCATCTTCTGCACTTCGTCCTTGGAGCGATACTTCGCCGGGTCGGACATGGAGTGACCACGGTAGCGGTAAGTGATCATTTCCAGGATGTACGGGCCCTTGCCTTCGCGGCACCAGGCCAGCGCCCGGTCGGAGGCCGCCTTCACGGCGCGCACGTCCATGCCGTCGACCTGCTCGCCCGGAATGCCGAAGGACAGACCGCGCTGGGACAGGTCGGTCATGGCGGAGGCGCGCTCGACGCTGGTGCCCATGCCGTACTTGTTATTTTCGATCACATAAATGACCGGCAGCTTCCACAGCTCGGCCATATTGAAGCTCTCGTAGACCTGGCCCTGGTTGGACGCGCCGTCGCCGAAGAAGGCCATCGAGACATTGCCATTGCCGGTGTACTTGTTGGCAAAGCCGATGCCGGTGCCAAGCGCAACCTGCGCGCCGACGATGCCGTGGCCGCCGTAGAAGTGCTTCTCCTTGGAGAACATGTGCATGGAGCCGCCCTTGCCCTTCGACAGGCCGCCCCGGCGGCCAGTCAGCTCGGCCATGACGCCCTTCGGGTCAAGGTCCATGGCCAGCATGTGGCCGTGGTCGCGGTAGCCGGTGATCATCTGGTCACCGTCCTTCTTGGCCATCTGCATGCCGACGACGACAGCTTCCTGACCAATGTAGAGGTGGCAGAAGCCGCCGATGAGGCCCATGCCGTAAAGCTGTCCCGCCTTCTCCTCGAAGCGGCGGATCAGCAGCATTTCGCGATAGGCGTGGAGTTCGTCCTCTTTGGTGAACTCAGCGATGGCGGGCGCGGCCGGATTGGCGGCGCCGCTGGACCGGGTGGCGCCTTTCGCGCGCGTACCGGCGGAAGACTTGTTCGTTGCGGCCATGACCCTCGTCTCTGCGTGGCGTTTCCCCTAGGAAAGCAAGCGGAAGGTAACCCGCGATCCTTGTCAATCCAAGAGGAGGTGGGTTGGGAAGGAAATTCGAATAACGTATTGGATAAGCGAGAAAAAAAGAAATAAACCAGTTTGTGGTTATCTCAGCGAAATCAACCGAATTTTGGTTATTAACTCATCTTGCAGCAGGGCGCAGGATGGCGAGTTCATTGACATGAACAACATTGAGATTTGCCCGGGCCCGCTCGTCCACCATGTCCGGATCCAGGCTCTCGGGACGCAGAAGGCTGACGCGACCGGCCAGATGCTCCCGCTCGGAGACGAGATCAGCCAGTTCCGTCTCAAGGGCTGCAACCTGATGCTCGATCCGCTCGCGGCCGGCCATTCCAAATTCACCGTTCACCGCATGATAGGCAAAATAAGCCAGCACGGCGCTCGCCGCGACCGGGATGACAAATCGGCGGAGGACAGACTTCTTGCGCTGACGGGTGGTAGCAGACACGCGGGACGACCTACACGGGACAATGGGCCTTGAAGACCTACTGTGCCGGATCTGCCTTAACAGACCCTTTCACCTGATATGAACACGGCGGGAAAAGCCTTCATTATCAGGTACCGTCTCGGAGAGGCCCTCCCGTCAGGCGGCCTTGGGCGGGGCCGCCAGACGGGCCAGTTTCGTCATGATGGTCGCCGTGCCCTTGAGCCGGTCGTCCGCCTTGTCCCAGTCGCGCGACAGCACGACCTTCTGATCCGGCCGGATCTTCGCGAGCGAGCCCTGCTCCGCGATATAGGCGACAAGCCCCGCCGGATTGGCGAATTGCTGCCTCCGGAACGTGATGACGATGCCCTTCGGACCCGAATCGACCTTCTCCACATTCGCCTTGCGGCACAGGCCCTTGATGTAGACGATCTTCAGGAGATGCCCGACCTCTTCCGGCAGCGGGCCGAACCGGTCGATCATCTCCGCGCCGAAGGCATCAATCTCCTGGGCTTCCGTCAGATCCGCCAGGCGGCGGTACAGCGACAGGCGCAGCTGCAGGTCGGGAACATAGCTTTCGGGAATCAGCACGGGCGTGCCGACATTGATCTGCGGCGACCACTGGTCCTCGCCGATCTCGTCGCCGCCATCCTTGAGCTGGGCAACCGCCTCTTCCAGCATCTGCTGATAGAGTTCGTAGCCGACTTCCTTGATGTGGCCGGACTGTTCCTCGCCCAGCAGATTGCCGGCCCCGCGAATGTCGAGGTCGTGGCTGGCGAGCTGGAAGCCGGCGCCCAGATTTTCCAGCGACTGAAGCACCTTGAGCCGCCGTTCCGCGGTTGCCGTCATCGGCTTGTTGGCCGGAACCGTGAAGAGCGCATAGGCTCGGGTCTTCGACCGGCCGACGCGGCCGCGCAGCTGGTACATCTGGGCAAGGCCGAACATGTCGGCCCGGTGCACGATCAGCGTGTTGGCGGTCGGGATGTCTAGACCTGATTCGACGATTGTCGTCGACAGCAGCACGTCATACTTGCCCTCGTAGAAGGCGTTCATCACGTCCTCGAGCTGGCCGGGCGCCATCTGGCCATGGGCGGTGGCTACCTTCACTTCCGGCACGCTGGCGGCCAGGAACTCTGCCTGCTCGGCAAGATCCGAAACGCGCGGGCAGACATAGAAGCTCTGGCCGCCGCGATAATGTTCGCGCAGCAGGGCCTCACGCACGACCAGCGGATCGAAGGGCGAGACGAAGGTGCGCACGGCAAGCCGGTCCACCGGCGGCGTGGCGATGAGCGACAGTTCACGCAGGCCCGTCAATGCCTGCTGCAAGGTGCGCGGGATCGGCGTTGCCGACAGGGTCAGGACGTGCACGTCGGACTTCAGTTCCTTCAGCCGTTCCTTGTGCTTGACGCCGAAATGCTGCTCCTCGTCGATGATGAGCAGGCCAAGGTCGCGAAACTTGACGCCGGCGCCCAACAAGGCATGAGTGCCGACGACGATATCAATGGAGCCGTCCTCGACGCCCTTCTTGGCCGCCGAAAGGTCTTTCGGGCTGACGAGGCGCGAGGCATGGGCGACATTGATCGGCAGGCCATGGAAGCGGGTGGCAAAAGTGCGATAATGCTGGCGTGCCAGCAGCGTTGTCGGGACTACCACAGCCACCTGGCGCCCGGACATGGCGGCGACGAAGGCGGCGCGCAGCGCCACTTCCGTCTTGCCGAAACCGACGTCGCCGCAGACGAGGCGATCCATCGGCCGGCCAGCCGCCAGATCCTGGAACACCGCGTCGATGGCGGTCAGCTGGTCTTCCGTCTCCTCGTAAGGGAAACGGGTCGAGAATTCGTCATAGACCCCTTCCGGCACCTCGACCACCGGCGCGGTCTTCAGCGCACGGGCAGCGGCGGTCTTGATCAGGCCGTCGGCGATCTCGAGGATGCGCTTCTTCATCCGCGCCTTGCGCGCCTGCCAGGCCCCACCGCCCAGCTTGTCGAGCATGACGTCGGTGTCTTCTGAGCCGAAGCGTGTCAGCAGCTCGATGTTCTCGACCGGAAGGTACAGCTTGTCGCCGCCCTGATATTGCAGCTCCAGACAGTCATGCGGCGCGCCGAGCGCCTCGATGGTCTTGAGGCCGATGAAGCGGCCGATGCCGTGGTCGACATGGACGACGAGGTCGCCTTCCGAGAGGCTTGTGGCCTCGGTCAGGACATTGGCGCCCTTGGCCTTGCGCCGGCCCTTGCGCACCAAGCGGTCGCCCAGGATGTCCTGCTCGGAGATGAAGACCAGCCGGTCGACCTCGAAGCCCTGCTCCAGGCCGAGAATGCTGAGCGCCGTGGCGCGCGGCGGCAGGGTATCCAGATCCGCCACCCGTTCGGCCGGCATCGGCAGGTCAAGTCCGTGATCGCCGAGGATCTGGCCAAGCCGGTCGCGCGAGCCCTCGCTCCAGCAGGCGATGACCACCCGGCGCTGGTCCTTGTGCAGCGCCCGGACATGTTTCACCAGCGCGTCGAAGATGTTCACGTCGCCGGCTGCGCGCTCGGCGGCAAAGCTGCGACCCTGACGGCCGCCGAAGTCGATCACCGTCCGGCCAGACCCCGGCGGCGGCGTGAAGGGATCGATCTGGCAGCTGGCACTGTCGGCGAGCCGGACGGTCCATTCCGTCCCGACCGGATAGAGCGCCTGCGGCTCCACCGGCATGTAGGGCACCGCGCCGGCCAGGTGACCGTTCTCGAGCGCGTCCTTGCGGGCGGCGTGATGCTCGTTGATCTGATCAAGCCGCTCGCGGATGGCATCGCCCGACATGGCATCAAGCACGACCGGTGCGTCGCCGATATAGTCGAACAGGGTTTCGAGGTGCTCGTGGAACAGCGGCAGCCAGTGCTCCATGCCGGCATAGCGGCGACCGTCACTGACAGACTGATAGAGGACATCCTCGCGCCGGGCGGCACCGAAGCGGGCGAGATAGTTGCGGCGGAAGCGCGAGATCGCCTCCTCGCCCAGAACCACCTCGCTCATCGGCACCAGTTCCAGCCGCCTCAGCTGCTTCGTGGTGCGCTGGCTTTCGGTATCAAAGGCGCGGATCGATTCCAGCGTGTCGCCAAAGAAATCCAGCCGGACCGGATCGTCTGCGCCGGGCGCATAGAGATCGATGATGCCGCCGCGCACCGCGTATTCGCCGGTCTCGCGGACGGTCGGCGTGCGCGAGAAGCCATTGAGTTCCAGCCAGGCGGCAATCTTCGTCAGGTCGATGCGGTTGCCCGGTGCCATCGAAAATGTTTGGGCCGCCACCCAGGCCCGTTCCGGCAGGCGCTGCAGCGCTGCGTTGACCGTTGTCACCAGCACCTTCTGGCCGGACCCGGCGGGAATGCCCCGCGCGAGCTGGCCCAGCACAAGCAGCCGGCGGGCGCTGATCGCCGGGTTCGGTGAGACGCGGTCATAGGGAAGGCAATCCCAGGCCGGCAGGGACAGAGCCTCGACGTCTGGCGCAAAGTAGCTCAGCGCCTCGATGACGCCCTGCGCCCGGCCGGCGTCCCGTGCGACGAAGACGGCTGCCAGCCCATCCTTCGGCGCCTGCCCCAGGATGCGCGCGAGCGCCAGTGCCTCGGCTCCATCCGGAACGCTGGCAAGGGTGATATTGGCGCGGTCGCGGAAGAGCGTCTCGAACACGGCTTGGGTTCCCGGGAGGTTTTGCGGCAATCAGCCGAGGGTGATGTCGTGGAAGGCCAGCATCTTGCGGAACAGCGGCCGGTTCCATTCCTCCGGCAGCGGCTTGCGTCCTGTGATCCAGGCGTAGAGATCCTGATCGTTGATCGGGATGATCTCTTCCAGCTCGTCCAGCTCCGCTTCGCTCAGCCGCGCGATCTCGGCCTTGGTGAAGCCGCCGAGCAGCATGTCCATTTCCTTCATACCGCGATGCAGGGTGCGGAACAGGATGCGCTTGCGGCGGGTGTCGAGTTCACCGTCGCCGGAGGGGTCGGCGGGAGCGTTGGCGCTGTCTGTCATGGCGGATCCTGACGAATCGAGCTTGATCCGGATGCGGGTTGCATGCCGGAGCGGGGAATGTCTGAGGGCTTATAGCGCTGTGCTGGCACGATGTCAGTCCTGAACACTCAGCAGAACAACTGATCGGACTGACCTTCCCGCGTTGCAAGGCGAAAGCAAAGGGTGCAGAACGCTGGTCTGACCCATCGCGACCGACTGAAGACAGATCCTCGCCCATGCGCCCGTCCCTGCTCGATCCCCTGTTTGCTCCTGTCTCGGTGCTGCCCGGCATCGGGCCGAAGATTGCCAAGCTGTTGGAGACCTTGCTGGATACGGCCCCTGGACGCGAGGCCACCGTGCTGGACCTTGCCTTCCACCTGCCCCATGCGGTTATCGACCGCAGCCGCCGTCCGGGCATCGCCTATTCCGAGAACGGCGACACGGTGACCCTGGACGTGCGCGTCGAGCGGCACATGCCCACCCCGCGTGGCAGCCGGGCGCCTTACAAGGTGATCGCCGCGGATGCGACCGGATCCATCGCGCTGGTGTTCTTCCATCCGCGGCAGGACTGGCTGGAAAAGGTGCTGCCTGTGGGCGGCAGGCGGATCATTTCCGGCAAGGTCGAGTGGTTCTCCGAACGGCCGCAGATGGTCCATCCCGACTATGTGCTGACGCCGGAAGAGGCCGAGACCATGCCGGCCATCGAGCCGGTCTATCCGATGACCGCAGGGCTTGCACAGCGCACCTTGCTGAAAGGCATCGCCGGCGCGCTGGATCGGCTGCCCGTGTTTGCGGACTGGCTCGATCCGGAGTTCCGCGCCCGCCAATCCTGGCCCGATTTCGATGAGGCACTGAAGCGGGTGCACCGGCCGGACGGCGCGCGCGATCTTGACCCCGCCTCCCCGGCCCTGTCGCGCCTTGCCTATGACGAGTATCTCGCCAACCAGCTGGCGCTTGCACTCGTCCGCGCAACCATGCGCCGGCTGGATGGCGAACCGCGCATGACGACCGGTGAGCTGAAGGCCCGCATCCTGGCGGCCCTGCCCTATCAGCTGACCGGCGGCCAGGCAGAGGCGGTGGCCGAAATCGAGGCCGATCTGCGCAGCCCGCAGCGCATGCTCCGCCTGCTGCAGGGGGACGTGGGCGCCGGCAAGACCATCGTCGGCCTGCTTGCCATGGCTGCTGTGATCGAGTCCGGCGCGCAGGCGGCGATGATGGCCCCGACCGAAATTCTCGCGCGCCAGCATTTTGCCTCGATGGCGCCCCTGTGCGAGGCGGCCGGCATCCGGATTGCGCTCCTGACCGGACGCGACACGCCGAAGCAGCGGCGCGAGACCCAGGCAGCGCTGTCGAATGGCGAAATCGATCTTGCCGTCGGTACCCACGCTCTCTTCCAGGGCGCGGTCGAGTTCGCCAATCTCGGCATTGCCGTGGTCGACGAGCAGCACCGCTTTGGCGTGCATCAGCGCCTGGCGCTCTCCTCCAAGGGCAAGGGCGTCGACGTGCTGGTGATGACCGCAACACCGATCCCGCGCACGCTGGTTCTGACCTATTTCGGCGACATGGACGTCTCCCGCCTGACCGACAAGCCGAAGGGGCGAAAGCCGATCACCACGGTCTCGGTGTCGCTCGACCGGATGGGCGAGATGGTCTCCCGCGTCAAGGCGGCCGTCGCCGAGGGCCAGAAGGTCTACTGGGTCTGCCCCCTCGTCGAGGAAAGCGAGAAGATCGACCTTGCCGCCGTCGAGGACCGGCATCGTCATCTGTCGCAGGAGCTGAAGGTTCCGGTCGCCCTCGTTCACGGCCGGATGAGCGGCGAGGACAAGGACACGGCAATGATGGCCTTCAAGGAGGGCCATGCCCGGGTGCTGGTGGCTACCACCGTCATCGAAGTGGGCGTTGATGTGCCCGATGCCACGATCATCGTCATCGAGCACGCCGAGCGCTTCGGCCTTGCCCAGCTGCATCAGCTGCGCGGTCGTGTCGGGCGCGGCGACAAGCCGTCCTCCTGCGTGCTGCTCTACAAGGGACCGCTGGGCGAGACCTCGGCGGCGCGCCTTGCCGTGATGCGCGAGACCAACGACGGCTTCGTCATCGCCGAGGAAGACCTGCGCCTGCGCGGCGAAGGCGAAATCCTCGGCACCCGCCAGTCCGGTGCGCCAGGATTCCGTCTGGCGCGCGGCGACGCCCGCACCGACCTGATGGAAATCGCTCGCGACGATGCAAGGCTTATCCTGGAAATGGACCCGGAGCTGAAGGGCCCGCGCGGTCCGGCGCTGCGGACGTTGCTCTATCTGTTCAGCCGCGACGAGGCGATCCGCCTGCTCCGGGCAGGCTAATCTTCTGCTTTAGATTTATTATATATCATATTGATTTTGAATATTATTTTATATCATTTAAAGTGATTTCTCAGCTTCCGGACCTCCACTCGGTGATGCAATTTGTCGCCAGGGCTGCGGCGCTTTGGACAGCGCGGAGCAAATCGGCTATGCCAACAGGAAACCGCTGCACCGCAGCGGTCTGAACCGGCGGCGTCCCTCCCTAACCCGCCGTACAGTGGAGCCCAGCACGTGCGACGGACCGCCTACAAGCTCGCGGGCCTGGCCTTTGTCGCCACCGGCCTTGTCGGTGCAGTGCTGCCGCTGCTGCCCTCGACCATCTTCTTCATCCTCGCCGCCGCCATGTTCGCCCGCTCCTCGCCGGAGTTAGAAGCCAGGATCCTGGCGCATCCGGTGGTCGGGCCGCAGGTCATCGCCTGGCGCAATCACGGCGTGATCCCGCCACGCGCCAAGGCTCTGGCCGTCGGCGGCATGGTGCTCGGTTACGGGGTGTTTCTGGCCACAAGCGGGGCCGGGCTCGTGCTGGCGCTGATCGTGGCGGCCATCATGGCGGGGTGCGCTGCCTATGTCGTGACCCGGCCGTCGCGGCCGCAGACCTGATCAGGTCTGTCGTGGATTCTAGGCCACCCCAGCGCGCGCTCACGCGTCAGGAATGAGCCGCTTGCCAAGCGAGATGACATCGTCCTGCGCATAGCCGATACGGTCGTAGAACGCCATCACAGGAAGGTTCGAACTGCGAACCAGCAGGTTGAGCTTGGGGCAGCCACGGTCAATCAGCAGCGCTTCGCAGTGCTCCATCAGGCGGCGGGCGTGGCCCTGCCCCTGATGGTCCGGGTGAACGCAGAGATAGTACAGCGAGCCGCGATGGCCGTCATAGCCCAGCATGGCGGAGCCGATGATGCCATTGCCCTGGCGCAGCACGAGAAAGCCCCAGGGGCTGTCTGCCATCTTGCGGTCGATGTCCTTGTCCGGATCGTTCCAGGGCCGCGTCAGGCCGCAGTCGGTCCAAAGGCGCACGACCCGGTGCCGGTCGCCTTCCGAAAACGTGTCGATGACGGTCTCGAAGATCAGGCTCATTCCACCGTCACCGACTTGGCAAGGTTGCGCGGCTGGTCCACGTCCGTGCCCATGAAAACGGCCGTGTGATAGGCAATCAACTGGATCGGGATCGAATAGACGATTGGCGCGACGATATCGGCAACGGCCGGCATGATCACCCGGTCGTTGTCGGCCAGACCCGAGGCCTCGGCGCCCTGCGCGTCGGTGATCAACAGGATGCGCCCGCCGCGCGCGGCCACTTCCTGCATGTTCGACACGGTCTTCTCGTAGACGCTGTCATGCGGCGCGATGACGATCACCGGCAGGTTCTCGTCGATCAGCGCGATCGGTCCATGCTTCAGCTCGCCGGCCGCATAGCCTTCGGCGTGGATGTAGGACAGTTCCTTGAGCTTCAGCGCGCCTTCCAGGGCAAGCGGGTAATTGGTGCTGCGGCCCAGATAAAGCACATCCGAGGCCCGCGACAGGCTGGGGGCGAGCTTCTCGATGCGCGGCTCCAGCGCCAGCGCGGTGAGGGCCAGGCCCGGTGCCTCGGCCAGCGCCTTGACCAGTTCGGCTTCCTGGGCTTCGGAGAGCACGCCGCGCTGGTGTCCGGCCAGAATGGCGAGCGAGGCCAGCACCGCCAGCTGGCAGGTGAAGGCCTTGGTCGAGGCAACGCCAATTTCCGGACCGGCGATGGTCTGGAACACCACGTCGGATTCCCGGGCGATGGTCGATTCCGGCACGTTGACCACGGCGCCGATCGTCAGGCCTTGCGCCTTGCAGTAGCGCAGCGAAGCCAGCGTGTCTGCCGTCTCGCCGGACTGGGAGATGAACAGCGCCATCTCGCCCGCATTGACCGGCAATTCGCGGTAGCGAAACTCGGACGCGACATCGATCTCGACCGGCAGGCGCGCGTATTTCTCGAACCAGTATTTGCCGACGAGACCGGCGTAATAGGCCGTGCCGCAGGCCGACATGACAAGGCGCGTCAGCTTGGAGAAATCAGCGCTTGCGCCGTCCGGCAGCTTGGCGCGGTGGTTGGCCAGATCCAGATAGCGCGACAGCGTGTGGCCGATGACCTCCGGCTGTTCGTGGATCTCCTTGGCCATGTAGTGGCGGTAGTTGCCCTTGTCCATCATGGCCGCGCCGACGCTGGAGCGGCTTTCCGGCCGGACGACCTCGCGGTTTGCACTGTCGTGGATGCTGCAGCCCTTGCGGCTGATGACGGCCCAGTCGCCTTCCTCCAGATACGTGATCCGGTCGGTGAAGGGGGATAGCGCAATGGCATCGGAGCCGAGGAACATCTCGCCCTCGCCGTGGCCGACGGCAAGCGGCGAACCCTTGCGGGCACCGATCAGCAGATCGTCCTCGCCCTCAAACAGGAACACCAGCGAGAAGGCACCCTTGAGGCGCGGCAGCACGGCGGCAACCGCATCCGCCGGGCTCTTGCCGGAGCGCAGTTCGAGGTCGGTCAGGAGCGCGACCACTTCCGTGTCGGTATCAGTCACCGGTGACAGGCCGGCAGCAACGGCCTCGGCGCGCAGGGCGAGATAGTTCTCGATGATGCCGTTGTGGACGACGCAGACGCGGCCACTCTGGTGTGGATGGGCGTTGGTGACGGTCGGCGCGCCATGGGTGGCCCAGCGGGTGTGGCCGATACCGATGGAACCGCCGAGCGGGCTGCCGTCCAGGACCGCTTCGAGGTTGCGCAGCTTGCCGCTGGCCCGGCGCCGGGTGAGGACGCCTGCCTCCAGGGTGGCGACACCGGCGGAATCATAGCCGCGGTACTCAAGGCGCTTCAGCGCGTCCACAAGCTGCGGCGCAACGCCCGACTTCCCGACAATCCCGATGATGCCGCACATGCCATCCATCCCTTATAATGAAACCGCCAGCTTCCCTTAGACGAGGCAGGCTGGCGGATTGAAATAAAACCTTGTTTCAGACCGTGACAATGTGTTCCAGGATCACGACTTTTCCGCCTTGCGCGCTGCGAACCTTGCCCGCAACTCTTTCGCGCGCTCGGGCTTTACCGACTGATGAGCCCGACCGATGGCCAGCGCATCCACCGGCACCGCTTCAGTAACTGTGCTGCCAGCCGCGATATAGGCGCCATCGCCAATCTGGATCGGTGCCACCAGTGTGCTGTTGGAGCCGATGAAGCAGCCCTCGCCGATCTCGGTCTTGTATTTGCCGTAGCCGTCATAGTTGCAGGTGATGGTGCCTGCGCCGATGTTGGAACGTGCGCCAATGCTGGCATCGCCAATGTAGCTGAGGTGATTGACCTTGGCCCCTGCCCCGACCTTGGCGTTCTTGATCTCGACGAAATTGCCCACATGCGTGTCGGCGGCAAGGACTGCGCCGGGACGCAGGCGCGCATAGGGACCGATGAGCGATCCGGCCCCAACATGAGTCCCCTCCAGGTGGCTGAAGGCCCGGATCCGCGCCCCTGCCTCGACCGTGACACCCGGCCCGAACACCACATTCGGCTCAACCGTGACATCAACGCCCAGCACCGTGTCATGCGAAAAGAACACGGTCTCCGGTGCCTGCAGCGTGACGCCGGAGAGCATCACGTCCTGCCGCATCCGCTTCTGGAAAATCGCTTCACATTCAGCCAGTTGCGCGCGATTGTTGATGCCGCGCACATCGTCCTCGCTGGCCGAGACGGCGATGACCTTGAGCCCGCGGGCATGGCCAAGCTCGGCCGCATCGGTGAGGTAATACTCGCCCTTTGCATTGGTGTTGCCGATGGCCGAAATCAGATCGAGCGCGATGGTGCCGCGAAAGCCCATGATGCCGGAATTGCAGAAGGTGATCGCCCGCTCGGCCTCGGTTGCGTCCTTCTCCTCGCGAATGGCCAGAAGCGCGTCGCCCTTCATCACCAGACGGCCATAGCCGAAGGGATCGACGGCCTCGAAGCCCAGCACCACCACATCAGCCCCCGACGCCAGTCCGCCCCGGACCCGGTCGACGGCGGCGTCACTGACGAGCGGCGTATCGCCGAAAAGGACCAGCACGTCGTCCTTCGGTTGCTTGAGAACATCGCGTGCAGCCAGCACGGCATGGGCGGTGCCAAGGCGGTCAACCTGTTCATGGCAGGTCGCTCCCGGAGCCAGCTTGCCGACCAGCTTGACCAGATCCGGCATCTGCGGTCCGACGACAACGGCAATCCCTGCCCCGTCGTAGCGCTGCACGCGCTTCAGCACATGCCCGACCATGGGCAGATTGCCGATCTCATGCATGACCTTCGGGGCGGCGGACCGCATCCGTGTGCCAAGCCCGGCGGCCAGAACGATTGCCTGCAGGGAACGATCAGACATCAGCTTACCTCTTCACTCGGTCGGCGCTTGCGCCATCTCCGGGACATCGCCCGCATGGCGTCAGTTCAGGCCGGCACTGTTTCGATCTCTGCGCCGGGGCGCAAGAGGGGTTTCATGCCGCGATCCACAGGTCAATAGCTCCTGTCACCTCGCGGCAATCCGGGTTTCTTGTTCGTTAACCATATTTGCGCTGTGATGGCAGCGTCGCGATCTAAGATTCGTTTCAGGGCAGGACAGAACCGCCGTGCGTAGCCGTCAGAAGGACGCCGAGATGCCGGAGGCCGGAGCATCCTTGCTCCGGTCGCGCTATCTTCTGGCCGGCTGGTCCTTTGCAGCGGTGCTGTTTGGCATCGTTGGCGTCTCTGCGGTCCACTTTGCTCCAACGCCGGATATCGAGCGCAACAGCCGTACCTTCGCCGGGCTGCCGCTTCCATTGGGAGGAACCGACCGTGTTGGCCCGACGGGCAGCATCGTGGCTGACGATGAGACCGTGACAATGGGCGTGATGCCTTCCACAGGTGGAATGGCCAATGCCGAGGCCATGCGGCTGATGGAAGCACAGGTGGACACGCTGCGGCGGGAACTTGTCGCCCTGCGTCGCCGCTCCGAGATGCTTGCAGAGCAGAACAGGGCCCAATCCGACCGGATCGCGACACTGGAGAAATCGGGAGCCCCCCTTCCGCCAGAGGCTGAACGCACGCCGCGCCCCGCTGTTCCCCAATCCCAACCGGACGCAAAGGCACCAGACAAGCCGAAGCCGGACCAGAAGGTCAGGGCTGTCCCCGCTCCGCGGCCGGTTCCCGTCGAAACCATGCCTGCGCCCGAGACACGTGCTGGCATAGAGCCACCAGCGGCCGTTGCGCCTGTCCGTGGCAATCCGGAAGCGATGACATCGGAGCCTGTCAAGGTCGCCCGCGCTCCGGCAACACCGGTCCGGATCGTCGACTTACCAAAGGCCAGTTCAGCCGAACCTGTCGCGACCGGATCCATTCCCCAGACGGATGTCAGCCCGCCGGCGATCACCCGCGATCTAGCCGCCGCCATGGTCATCCGGCCAGCCGACCCGTCCGGCCGGACCCTTGGCTCCAGCACGGTGATCGGTCGCAGCGATTTTGCCGTCGAGATTGGGCGCTACGCCAGCCGGGCCGAAGCTGACGCCGCCTGGGCGGGTTTCCGCGACACGCATCAAGACCGCATGGCGGATCTGCGTGCCCTGACAGCCCCGGTCGAGGGCGCGGACGGTGTCAGGCTTCTGGCAGGCCCCTTTGCCAATGCAGCGCTGGCCGCTGTTGCCTGCCTTCGCCTGAGCGAAGACGGGAACACCAGTTGCCGTCCGACCTTCTTTGTCGGCGAGCCGCTGGACGACCAGTAGGGTCACCCGATCTGGCTGAACACCGGAAATGTTTCAAGCAGCCAGAACGAGGCCTGCTGCATCCAGCCACCGAGAAACAGGATCCCTGTGAGGATCATCACCACGCCCATCGCCTGTTCCACCCGGCCAATATGCCGGCGGAACCGTGTCATGAAGCGGAGAAACGGTCCGGCAAACAGAGCCGCGCCCAGGAACGGAATGCCAAGGCCAAGGGCATAGGCCGACAACAGCAACGCCCCTTGCGCAGCTGTATCCTCGGCACCGGCAACGAACAGGATCGCCGCAAGGATGGGCCCGATACAGGGCGTCCAGCCAAAGGCAAAGGCAAGGCCAAGCACATAGGCCCCCGGCAACCCCGCCGGCTTCCGGTTCACCTGCACCCGCGCCTCGCGGTACAGCAGGGCAATGCGAAACACGCCCAGGAAATGCAGCCCCATCACGATGATGACGATGCCGGCAATGGTGCTGAGGATCCCGATATATTGCGAGACGGCCTGCCCGACCAGGGACGCGCTCGCCCCCAATGCCACGAACACTGTCGAGAATCCGGCGACAAAGGCGATGGACGTCTGGAACACCCGGCGGCTTGCATCTGTCGGAGCGCTGCCGTCGGCAACTTCCTCAAGGCTTGTTCCGGCGAGATAGCCAAGATACGGCGGCACGAGCGGCAGGACACAGGGCGAGACAAAGGACAGAAGGCCGGCAAAGACGGCTCCAACGAGCGTGACGTCCTGCATCATTGTGATGGAATTCCCTGGCTGTGCGTGCGGATCGGCGACATCGCCGAGAAACCGTCCACCTCTTTTACCGGCATCGCGGTGAAAGCTAAAGGTGCCGCCATGTCACAGGTTCGGGACCAAACACAGGCACATCGTGAAGTGACGGACATCCCGGACGAGCGAGGAAGGAATTGAGTGAGGTCGAAGAGACAACACTAATGTCAGGCGTCGTTCTTGAGACCGCCCCTGACGACTTCAAAGACGCGGCGGTTCAGCTGTGCCACATCATGCCCGTCGCGCAGCCCCTGTCGCCATTGTTCCAGCACGGTGCGCAGCGCCAGCGTCTGGCGATTATGCGGCAGCTGGTGCATGAAACCGGCAAAAAAACTGTCCAGCGCAACCCTGTCCACCGCCCCCTGATCGATCAGCGCATGGATCAGCGTCATGGTCGCTGCGATGTGCCCCTTCAGGAAGTCGAACTCCGCGCCAAGGGCGGCATGATCTGCAGTTGCGTCCAGCATGTCCTCAACCCATCTGCCGGCCATCCCGGCCCTTTGGCACCACGCCTGTCTACCGAAGCTGACACATCTTCCTTTACGTCCGGTATCTCACGCCGCAGCCCAATCTAGGTATATTTCCTAGCAAATAACCACTGTTTCGCCGAACTGTACACAATCCGACCGGATTTGAAATGGAATTGATGTCCGTCTTTCCCCGAAGTTGCAGAAGCACACCAAGTGTGCGTTGCAACTTTCAGGCATCAAACTGACCTCCGGCCAGTGAGCCGGTCCGCAACAGGACTGCCCTGTGCAGGCCCAGTACCATGGAAAATCGATTGCCCGGTCCAGTGGCCTGAACACACAAACGCCCAGACTGGATAAGCCCGGGCGATGCCATCAAAAAAGAAGGGGAATGGTGAGCGAGCGGGGGCTCGAACCCCGGACCAACTGATTAAAAGTCAGTTGCTCTACCAACTGAGCTACTCGCTCCCACTTAAGGGACCGCAGAGCCAGGCTCCGCGTTGGCGGTGTGTTTATGTCCAAGTGGCGCGGCGCGCAACCCAGAAAATGACACACACAACATGCTATCCACGATCCATAGCCTGCCATGCAAGCGATGAAGGGCCCGTAAACCGGCCGTGTCGCCGGTTTCCAGGCTCCGGTTAGTCAGGCTGGGTCGAGGATCAGGCCGAGACCAAAATTTTCAGCCGCAGCAACGACCTTGCGCGTTTGGATTGCCGGCACGGTCAGGCGCACTGCGGCAATGCAGGGCAAGGTTCCTGCCCCCTGGATTGTCAGCCCATAGAGGCCTTCAAATGCCACCGGTGACAGGATGGTGATCAGGCCACGCGCGGTCCGGCATTCAATGCCCAGACTTGTCGAACGCAGTTCACGCACCCCTGTGAAGGCTTCCAGGAACACGTGATGATCGGCCGGATCCCGCGCCACCAGAATCACATCGGCAAGTTCCAGCGCGCCGTTGGCATGCGTCTGGTACTCGGGCTTCCAGAAGTTTTCCGGATAGCGGTTGCGGCAGGTGAAGAAGCCGATTCCCGGCGCATCCGGATCAAGGGTAAAGGTCAGGTCGAAGCCGACCTTGCGGGCACTGCCATCCGGGGCCGTCGCCGTCCGCTCAAACCCGAAGGGCTCAAACACCTTCAAGCCGGCGGCAGCAAACTCAGTCCGGTCCGCGTCCGGATCAATGCTGTCCAGCACCAGCATCGAGGCCCCCTCGCCACGGGCGAGAAAATCCCGGTTGAACGCACCGAAGGAAAACGCGCCCTGGCCTGGTGCCGCAATATCGACACCGGCCGGCACCGTCAGCAACTCCAGGAAGGTGCCCTGAAGCTGGACCAGCCGGTTCTCCGTGCCCCAGGGATGCCGGGCTTTCGGCGTCAGGGTAAAGCCCAGTGCTTCGTAGTGGGCCGCGGCCTGATCAAGTTCACGCACGGCCACCACGACATGATCGAGACCCCGGATCATCCGCCCCTCCCCGCCCGGCTCAGACAAGTCGGCTGCGCTTGACGGCCGCGCCAATGAAAGACGCAAACAGCGGATGCGGTTCAAAGGGCCGCGACTTCAGCTCCGGATGATACTGCACGCCGATGAACCAAGGATGGTCGGCGATCTCGACCGTCTCCGGCAGCACGCCGTCCGGAGAGGTACCTGCAAAGCTGAGACCGCAGTTCTCCAGGGTCGGGCGATAGGCGATATTCACCTCGTAGCGGTGACGATGGCGCTCCGAGATTGTTGTGGTGCCATAGATTTCAGCGATGCGCGATCCAGGCTTCAGCGCGGCCTGATAGGCTCCGAGGCGCATGGTGCCACCGAGGTCATCCCCGTCCGCGCGCGTCTCCACTTCATTGCCGCGCACCCATTCGGTCATCAAGCCGACAACCGGTTCGGACGATGGGCTAAACTCGGTCGAACTGGCCTTGGCGATGCCGGCGAGATTGCGGGCCGCCTCAAGCACGGCCATCTGCATGCCGAAGCAGATGCCAAAATACGGAACCTTGCGGGTACGGGCGAAATGCGCCGCAGCGATCTTGCCTTCGGCACCGCGCTCACCGAAGCCACCCGGCACCAGGATGCCCGCAACGCCTTCGAGGTAGAGGCCCGGATCCTCCTTTTCGAAAGTCTCCGATTCGATCCATTCGAGGTTGACCTTGACATTGTTGGCGATGCCGCCATGCACAAGCGCCTCGATCAACGACTTGTAGGCATCCTTCAGCACCGTGTACTTGCCAACGACGGCAATGGTCACCTCGCCTTCCGGATTGGCGATCCGGCGCGAAATTTCCTCCCAGCCTTCCAGCTTTGGTGCCGGGGCTCCGGTGATGCCGAAGGCCTTCAGCACTTCCTCGTCAAGGCCTTCCTTATGGTAGGCGATCGGCACGTCATAGATCGAGGACACGTCATAGGCTGGGATGACCGCGCTTTCCCGCACGTTGCAGAACAAGGACAACTTGCGCCGCTCGGTGTCCGGGATCTTGCGGTCGCAGCGGATCATCAGGATGTCCGGCTGGATGCCGATGGAGCGCAATTCCTTGACCGAGTGCTGCGTCGGCTTGGTCTTCATCTCGCCGGCGCTCGGAATATACGGCATAAGGGTCAGGTGGATGTAGATCACCTGGCCGCGCGGCAGATCATTGCCCAGTTGGCGGATCGCCTCGAAAAAGGGCAGCCCCTCGATATCACCAACCGTGCCGCCGATCTCGACCAGCACGAAGTCGACGTCCTCATTTCCCTCCAGCACGAAGGCCTTGATGGCATCTGTCACATGGGGAATCACCTGTACGGTGCCACCGAGGTAGTCGCCGCGGCGTTCCTTGGCGATGATGTCCTGATAGATGCGGCCGGTGGTGATGTTGTCCTGCTTGGTCGCAGGACGTCCGGTGAAGCGCTCGTAATGGCCCAGATCAAGGTCCGCCTCGGCACCGTCGTCGGTGACGAAGCATTCGCCGTGCTGATACGGGCTCATCGTGCCCGGATCGACGTTGAGATAGGGATCGAGCTTGCGAAGACGGACGGTGTAACCGCGCGCCTGCAGGAGTGCGCCGAGGGCTGCCGAGGCAAGGCCTTTGCCGAGGGAGGAAACCACGCCGCCAGTGATGAAAATGTATCGCGCCATGGAGCAACACCTTAACGGGACCTGGGCCGGGTCGGCCACACGGGTCTTGCGGTTAGACACAATAAAAATGCCCTGCGATTGGTGCCGCAGGGCAAATTCAGACTGATGAGCCGGCTGGGCCGGGGCGCATTACTGCGCCGCCGGAACCTGCGGACCGGTCGGTTGCGGGCTCTGCTGCTTCAGCGCATCCAGAACGCCACCACCCGTTGCCGGCGTGTCGCCGCCCAGCGGCGTCGCAGGCGTCTGCGAGGTCGGCAGGCTGTCGAGCACCGAGGCCGGGCTGTCGTTCATCTTGGCGATGAGGGTGAGCGAGATGGACGTGACAAAAAAGGCCACGGCGAGCAGCGAGGTCGCACGGGTCAGCACATTGGCCGTGCCGCGCGCAGTCATGAAGCCGCCGCCGCCACCGCCGCCGCCCATGCCAAGCGCGCCGCCTTCGGAGCGCTGCAGAAGGACGACCAGCACCAGGGCCAGCACGACCATCAGATGAATGACGATGACCACCGTTTCCATTTGGGACCGAAACTCTGTTGTACGATTGGCGCCTTCTACACCACTCGTGTCTGGCTTTCCACCCTTGATGCAAAAGAGCTGCCCTGCGCCTGTGGCAAAGCAGCTCTCCGCTCAAGGATCAGCGATAGGCGGCGATGATACCGAGGAAATCCGCCGCTTTCAGGCTGGCACCGCCAACCAGCGCGCCGTTGACATTGGGCACGGCCATCAACTCGGCGGCATTAGCCGGCTTCACCGAGCCCCCATAAAGAAGCCGCATCGCAGCCCCTTCCGCGCCAAAACGGGCAGCAAGCCGGGCGCGCAAGTCGGTGTGAACTTCCGCGACATCATCGACGGTCGGCGTCAGACCCGATCCGATGGCCCAGACAGGCTCATAAGCTATGACCGTATTGGCCGCCGTCGCGCCATCCGGAATGGACCCGGCAATCTGGCCGGCGACCACCTCGATCGTCTTGCCCGCCTTGCGTTCGGCCTCGGTCTCGCCGACGCAGATGATCGCCACAAGCCCGGCCCGCCAGGCAGCTTCCGCCTTGGCCCGCACCGCTGCATCGCTCTCGCCGTGATCAGCCCGCCGTTCCGAGTGGCCGACGATCACGGCCGTGGCACCGGCATCCTTCAGCATTTCGGCAGAGATATCCCCGGTGTGGGCGCCCTTGGCATTGGCATGGCAGTCCTGGCCACCCATTGCGATCTTTGTCGATGCCGCATCAGCCGCCAGAGGCGCCAGCAGCGTGGCCGGCGGGCAGATCATGACATCGACCTTTTGGGTCAGTGACGGATAGAGCGCTGCAGCAAGCGCCTTGAACTCAGCGCGGTTCGCGTTGAGGCCGTTCATCTTCCAGTTCCCGGCCACCAGCGGGCGGATCGGATGTGTGTTTGCTGCGGTCATCTTGCACTCCTCCGGACTGCCAATGGCGGCAGGTCAAGCTGCTTTGCCGTCTTGGCTAGCGGGGCGCGGAAGAAAGCGCAAGGGCTGCTGCGGTGACGGCTTGTCCCTCGCCCCTATTGTCCGCTGCCGTTCAACGGGCTATGCAGGGGTAATCGCCCGGCGGCAACGCCAGGCCGCATGCATATTGACCAGTGGAGACAACATGCTCGACGCGCTGCGCAAGGGCGCCGGCACCTGGGTTGCCAAGATTTTCCTCGTCCTCCTCGTCCTCAGCTTTGCAGCCTGGGGCATCGCGGACGTTTTCCGTGGCTTCCAGACGACGACCGCTGCCAAGGTCGGCAATGCCGAAGTATCCCTGATCGACTTCGAACGGAGCTATCGCCAGGAACTCGACCGGATCGGCCGCCAGATCGGACGTCCGCTGTCGACGACCGAAGGCGCGCAGTTCGGCATTCCGCAACAGGTGCTGGGCCGTCTCATCGCCGATGCCGCAATGAACGACGAAGCCAAGGCCATGAACATCGGTCTCTCGAAAGAGGAACTGGCCAAGGCGATTCAGGCCAATCCGGCCTTTCAGCGCGGCGGCAAATACGACCGCAACCTGCTGCTGGAACTGCTGCGCAGCAACGGCATCCGCGAGGAGCAGTTCGTGACTGACCAACAGCTCACGTTCCAGCGCATGCAGATCGCGGAAGGCATTTCCGGAGGCATGAGCGCGCCGAAGACCATGCTCGAAGCCGTCAATGCCTATCAGAATGAAAGCCGCAGCGCGCGCTATCTGGTTCTCACGCCGCAGAGTGTCGGCGTTCTGGCTGATCCGGATGAAGCCGCCCTCACCGCGTTCTATGACGAACGCAAGTCTGACTTCCGGGCTCCGGAACTGCGTGCCCTGACCGTTCTGGAATTGACTCCCGAGACCATGGCCAAGGCCGAAACGATCACGGACGAGGCCGCGCGCGCCGAGTATGAGCGCACGATCAACCGGTACCGCACCGAAGAGCGCCGGCGCGTCCGGCAGATCCCCTTCACCGATCCGGCTGAAGCGGAAACGGCGGCGGCAGATCTGGCCGCCGGCAAAACGTTCGCCGACCTGATGGCCGCGCGCAACCTCAAGGAGACCGATGTCGATCTTGGCCTGCTCGCGCGGGACAAGTTCCTCGATCCGGCCATTGCCGAGGCGGCTTTCTCCGCCGCGCAGGGCATCGTTCCGCAGCCGGTCAAGGGGCGTTTCAGCACGGTGATTCTCGACGTTGCCGAGATTTCGCCGGCGGCGACCCGGCCGTTCGAGGACGTTCGGGACGAGATCAAGGCATCGCTGGCACTCGCAGCCGCAGAAGAAGACGTCATGGACCTGCATGACGAGATCGAGGATGCCCGCGCCGGCGGTACCACGCTTGCCGAGATCGGCACCCGGTTCAATCTCACCCCAACCACGATTGCTGCTGTCGACAGCACCGGCAAGGACGCAAGCGGCAATGCCCTGACCCTGCCCGGCACCGGCGACTTGCTTGCTGAGGCCTTTGCCAGCGACGTCGGCGTGGAGAACGACGTTCTGGCTTCCGGTCAGCGTGGCTATCTGTGGTTCGAGGTGGCCAGCGTGACGCCTGCGCGCGACCGCGACCTCTCGGAAGTTCGCCCGGCTGTCGTAGACGCCTGGCTTGCGGCCGAACGCGAGAAAAAGCTCGTGGACCTGTCCCTCGCCACGGCAGAGCGTCTGCGCAAGGGCGAGACACTGGACGCGGTTGCCGCGGAACTCGGTCTCGAAATCAAGACGGACCCGGCCTTGAAGCGCAATCTTGCCTCCGCAGACCTTCCTGCGACGGCCGCAAGTGAAGCCTTTGCCGGCCCCGTCGGCACCGTGGTGGAAACCGCCGGAACCGGTGGCAACCGGGTGGTTCTCGTTGTCGACAGCATTGCGACCCCGGCCTTCTTCATTGAAGCCGAGGAAATCAAGCCGATCGACGAACAGATCACGCGGCAGCTGCAGGATTCGCTCCTGAACCAGCTGGTTTCGCAGGTTGAAAAGGACAAGGGCGTCGAGATCAACCAGGCCGGGATCGCTCAGGTCATCGGAACCAGCCAGACCCAGTAACCCGCCATGCAACGGCAGCGCGTCGCGCTCCCCCGCGAAGAGACATCCCATGAGCAATTTCAAGGCCTATATCGCCAGGATCGCCGAGGGGGAGCCGCTTGCCCGCGAGGACGCCCGCGCTGCCTTCGACATCATCCTGTCGGGCGAAGCCACGCCGTCGCAGCTCGGCGGGTTTCTCATGGGCCTCAGGCTGCGCGGTGAAACCATCGACGAGGTCACCGGGGCGGTCGCATCCATGCGCGCCCGCATGCTCCCGGTCTCAGCCCCCGCCGATGCCATCGACATCGTCGGCACCGGCGGCGACGCGACTGGAAGCTACAATATCTCCACCTGCGCCGCCCTCGTTGTGGCGGGCTGCGGCGTGAAGGTCGCCAAGCACGGCAACCGCTCGCTGTCGTCGAAATCGGGTTCTTCGGAAGCTCTGGCCCAGCTTGGCGTCAACATCGACATCGGTCCGGAGCGAATTTCGGCCTGCGTCGCTGAAGCCGGCATCGGCTTCATGTTTGCCCCGCTGCATCATGCGGCCATGAAACATGTCGGCCCGACGCGCATAGAGCTTGGCACCCGCACCATCTTCAACCTGCTCGGCCCCCTCTCCAATCCGGCCGGCGTGAAGCGCCAGATGACGGGCGTCTTCGATGGCCGCTGGGTCGAGCCAATCGCCCATGTGCTGAAGAACCTCGGCTCCGAGCATGTCTGGATCGTGCATGGCTCCGATGGCATGGACGAGATCACCACCACAGGCCCGACTGAGGTGGCCGAGCTGAAGGACGGCGTGGTCCGCAGCTTCACCATCACCCCGGCCGATGCCGGCCTGCCGACCGCGCGCTTCGAGGACCTGAAGGGTGGCACGCCGGAAGAGAACGCCGCCGCGTTGCGCGCCGTGCTCACGGGTGCGAAAAACCCCTACCGCGATGTTGTGCTGATCAATGCGGCTGCCTCGCTTATCATCGCCGGCAAGGTCGCGACCTTGCCCGAAGGCGTGGCGCTGGCAGCCCGCTCGATCGACAGCGGCGACGCACTCGACCGGCTCGAGCGGCTCGTTGCCGTCTCCAACGGATAAAACATCATGGCCGATATTCTGACCCGCATCGAAGCCTACAAGCGCGAGGAAATCGCAGCCGCCAAGGCGGCCCGCCCCCTTAGTGAGGTGATGGCGGCGGCAAAGGCCCAGTCTGCCCCACGCGGCTTCGCCAATGCGATCCGGGCAAAACATGCTGCTTGCGATTTCGCCCTGATCGCAGAGATCAAGAAGGCCAGTCCCTCCAAGGGTCTGATTCGGGCCGACTTCGATCCTCCTGCGCTGGCCCGTGCCTATGAGGCTGGCGGGGCGGCCTGTCTGTCCGTTCTGACCGATACACCGTCCTTCCAGGGCAAGCCGGAGTTCCTGACCGCAGCCCGAACCGCCGTGTCGCTGCCGGCCTTGCGCAAGGATTTTCTCTACGACACCTATCAGGTTGCCGAAGCGCGCGCCTGGGGCGGTGACTGCATCCTGATCATTCTGGCCGCCGTCGATGACGCGCTGGCGAAGGATCTTGAGGACGCCGCCCTCGATCTCGGCATGGATGTGCTGCTTGAGGTCCATGACGAGGCGGAGCTGGAACGGGCGCTGAAGCTTGCCTCGCCGCTGATGGGAATCAACAACCGCAACCTCAAGACCTTCGAGGTTTCTCTGGAGACCAGCGAACGGCTTGCCCCGAGGATCCCGAACGACCGGATTATTGTCGGCGAATCGGGCCTGTTCACCCCGGCAGATCTCGCCCGGATGCAGACGGCTCGGATCTCCACTTTCCTCATCGGCGAGAGCCTGATGCGGCAGGACGACGTAGCCAGCGCCACGCGAGCGCTTCTTGCCCGCAGCGACGAGGCCGCCTGACCAATGGCCGGAGACCAGGATCACCTGACCCATCTCGATGCCAGCGGCACTGCCAACATGGTGGACGTTGCCGACAAAGCCGTGACGCGGCGCGAAGCCCTGGTTCAGGGCGGGGTCCGCATGGCGCCGGAAACCCTGCAACTGATTCTCGACGGCAACGCCAAGAAGGGCGACGTCATCGGCACGGCGCGCCTTGCCGGCATCATGGCCGCCAAGCGCACGCATGAGCTGATCCCGCTCTGCCATCCACTGTTGATCACAAAGGTCACCGTCGACATCGAACCGGACCCTGCCCTGCCCGGCCTGATCGTCACCGCCTCCGTTCGCGTCACCGGCCAGACCGGCGTCGAGATGGAAGCGCTCACCGCCTGCTCCGTCGCCTGCCTGACGATCTACGACATGGCCAAGGCCGTTGACCGGGGTATGGTGATCGGCAACATCCGGTTGCTTGAGAAAAGCGGCGGCCGGTCCGGCGACTGGCGTGCGGCCGACACCGCGCCTGACGCCTGAGCCCGCGCAAGGACCCACTGCCATGAGCCTGATGCCGGTCGAGGACGCCAGAGCCAAACTCCTAGCTGGTGTTGAACCGCTTGGCCGCGAGCAGGTGCCGCTCAAGGCGGCCAATGGCCGTGTGCTGGCCGAGAGCCTTGCCGCACGGCGCACCCAGCCGCCCTTCCCCGCCTCTGCCATGGACGGATATGCGCTGCGTGCCGCCGATGCCGCGTCTGCGGGGGTGGCACTCGCCATCATCGGCGAGGCACCGGCCGGCCATCACTTCGCCGGGAACGTAGGCTACGGCGAGGCTGTGCGCATTTTCACAGGTGCCCCGGTGCCTGCCGGGGCGGACGCAATCCTGATCCAAGAAAATGCCGTGAGAACCGGCGACCGGCTGACGGTCCAGGAACCGGTGCAGCCAGGCCAGTTCGTGCGCCCGGCGGGGCTCGACTTCCGGGAAGGCGAAGTTCTTCTGCGCGCTGGCGAGAGCCTCGATTACAAGGCCCTGGCGCTGGCTGCGGCCATGAACCACGCCGACTTGCCTGTCTGGCGCAAGCCCCTGGTGGCGATCATCGCCACTGGCGACGAGCTGGTGCCGCCGGGCTGCACACCCGGACCCGACCAGATCATCGCTTCCAACCACTGCGGCGTCGCGGCACTCGTCGAGGATTGCGGCGGTGTTCCACTTGACCTCGGTATTGCGGCTGACGATCCCGCCGCCATCGCGCTGAAAGTCCGCGAAGGCCTTGCAGCGCAGGCGGACGTTCTCGTCACTCTCGGCGGCGCTTCCGTCGGCGATCACGATCTGGTCCAGTCCGTACTGGGCGGCGAGGGCATGGACCTTGCGTTCTGGAAGATCGCCATGCGGCCGGGCAAGCCGCTGATGGCCGGTCACCTCGGCCGGACCAAGGTTCTGGGCCTTCCCGGAAACCCGGTCTCCAGCCTCGTCTGCGCGCTCCTGTTCCTGCGCCCGCTGTTGATGGCCCTGACGGGTCGCACTCCGGCTCTGGGCACGACCACAGCAACGCTGACCGCCCCGCTCCCGGCAAATGACCGGCGCCAGGACTATCTGCGTGCCCGCCTCATGACCTTGCCTGATGGCACAAGACAGGTAACGCCGTTCGACCGGCAGGACAGTTCCATGCTCGGCCTTCTGGCGGCGTCCGGAGCCCTTATCATCCGCCCGCCACATGCGCCGGCTTGCGCGGCCGGTGGGACGGTTGACGTTTTAGTAGTATAAGCGCAGTTTTCAACCGGAAATATTCTAACGCCATATTCCGGTCACAGCGCAAAGTCTATAGATCTTGCGGCGCGCCGTCACTTGACACCACAATGGTAGACTGCGTGGACACGCGCACAATATACCGCAACGTTATTTTATTGTTTGAGTATGAGATTAAAAAGATCCTTTCTGAAGCGGACAAAGAACATCCGCGCCCGCCTGTTCGACTATCCACTCTCCCCACTGGAAACCGTCGAAAATGCCGTCATCCGAGAAGTGCCCGGAACGGCGATCCCACCGGTCGTCTACCAGACCTGGGAAGAGAACCTGTTCGGCAAGCGTCATCTGGCTGCCCTGCAAGCCTTCAGGGCCAACAATCCCGATCTGTGCTTCATCCTGATGGATCGCAAGGCGCGGGATGACTACATGGCCGCGACCTGGGGCCAGCATCCGGCTTACCGGATCTACAAAGGGGCCCAGTTCGGCCCGATGCGCGCCGACATCTTCCGCTACTGTCTGCTGCATGACAGGGGCGGGTATTACTTCGACATCAACAAGGCGGTCACCCGGCCGATCCGCGCCCTTCACCCTGCACATGCAACCGCAATGCTTTCGCATGAACTGAGTGAATGCAACATCCTGCCGGACCGGGAGATCCTCGGCTTCTTCCCGCATCCGGGGCAGAACATCATCCAGTGGTCCTTCGGCTTTGCAGCCGGGCATCCGTTCCTGAAGCGCACGATCGACTGCATCTGCGACTATGCAGACACCTATGCCAACCGGGTGTTCCACAATCCGAAGTCGGCAATCCTGCAATTGACCGGACCCGGCGTCTTTACCAAAGCCGTGCGGGATTGCCTGAAGGCTGATCCAGCCCTGGCAACGTCCCTTTGCATCGTCGGTGAAAACTACGGCGGCGCGGCAGAAACCAATCTGCCTGGCTCGGAAGTCCGCTACCTGCGCCAGCCGCCCTATTTCCAGAGCCGGAACCAGCCGATCCTGATCCTGCCTGAGACAGGTTCCGACAGTTTCGCCAACAGCCCCCCGCCCGCCCAACTGCAGTTCGCCTAGCACCTGCAGGCGGGGAGACCGGGCAGGCTGGGAGACCGGGAGGCAGGGAGACTGGGCAGGCTGGGAAATTGGGCAGGCTGGCACCTGACCCTTCATTTCATTTCCATGGACTTTATTTCGAATGAAATAAGATCATTTCTTATGACATAAAATCAGATCGCCTTCCGGATCCACACCGCCGTGTCATGGTACGCAGCACCGCCATAAGGAGCGACCGGATCGGCACCGGTCAATGTATTGATCCCGCACCCTGTCTCGAAGGCGGAGTTGGGCCACAACCCTTCGGAGATCACCGTCCCCTGCACCAGCCCCTCGATCACCCGGGCATGCAGCACGACCTCGCCCCGCGCATTGCCCATCACCACCTTGTCGCCGTCGGCCACGCCGGCCTGTGCGGCATCCATCGCCGTCAGCCAGACTTCGGGCCGTCCGCCTTCCTTCTTCACCGAGCCAGGTGTCTCGGAGAAAGTGGAGTTAAGGAACGAGCGTGCCGGTGCCGTCACGAGGCGGAACGGGTGTTCGACATCGGCCCGCTCGACCGCATCCCAGTAGTCGGGCAGTTCCGGCATGGTGGCCACTGGTCCGAGCGCCTTGCCGTCCTCGGGCCGGTTGGGGGCCAGCGTCTCAGCCCAGTCGACGCGGAAATGGAACTTGCCGTCCGCATGGCCGAAGCCGGTGAGAAAATGCGCCTGCTCGAAGCCGGGCTGCATGTCCTTCCAGCGGCCGGCCTCCAGGTCGGCGAGCGTGCCATAGCCGGAGTTGACCAGCATCCAGTCGACATGCTCGCGCGCGCTCATGTGGAAGCCGGGATGGTCCTTCGCCCCGAGCCGGCGGGCCAGTTGGTTGATGACGAACAGGTTCTCGCGCGCCTCACCCGGCGCCTCGGTCAGCTTCGGACCGAAGATCAGATACTGGTGGCCGCCGCCCTTGTAGATGTCGTCATGCTCGAGGAACTGCGTCGCCGGCAGCACGATGTCGGCATGGCGCGCGGTATCCGTCATGAACTGCTCATGCACGACGGTGAAGAGATCCTCGCGGGCAAAGCCGGCGACCACCTTGCGCTGTTCGGGGGCGACGGAGACCGGATTGGTGTTCTGGATCAGCATGGCCGTCACCGGCGGGCCTCCGGCCAGCGCCGTGCGATCGCCGGTCAACACCCGGCCGACGAGGCTCTGGTCGAGGAGGCGCGTTGCCGTCTTCAGCTCCGGGGCCTCCACCATCGCCTTGTTGAGCTGGTAGATCGCGCCGTTGTTGTGGAAAGCGCCGCCGCCCTCATATTGCCAGCAGCCGGTTACCGCAGCGATGCTGGCGGCCGCATGCATGGACACAGCGCCGTTGCGCGTGCGGGTGAAGCCGTAGCCGAGGCGGAAGAAGGTCTTCTTCACGTGGCCGATCATGTGGGCAAGGCTGACGATATCTGCCGCCGGGACGCCGCAAATGGTCTCTGCCCATTCCGGCGTACGGCTCGCCAGATGCGCCTCGAGGGCGTCCGGGCAATCGGTGTAGCGGGCGAGATACGCCCGGTCGGCAAGACCATCACGGAAGAGCACATGCATGATGGCACAGGCGAGCGCCGCGTCGCTGCCAGGCTTGACGATCACGCCCACATCCGCCTGCTTCATCGTTTCGGTGCGATAGACATCGACGACGATGATCCGCGCGCCGCGCTGCTTGCGGGCGGCAATCGCGTGGGTCATGACGTTGACCTGCGTCGCCACCGCATTGGTGCCCCAGATGACCACCTGGTCGGCGCGGGCGATCTCGCGCGGATCGGGCCCCGACAGCCGCCCCGTGCCGGCGACATAGCCGGTCCAGGCCATGTTGGTGCAGAAACTGTCGAACTGGCGCGAGGTACCCTTGGCGTGGCGGAACCGATGGATGGCGTCGCGCTGCACCAGGCCCATGGTCCCGGCATAGTGATAGGGCCAGATGGTCTCGGCACCAAAGCGGGCCTCGGCCTCGAGGAACTTCTCGGCAATGAGATCGAGCGCCGCGTCCCAGGAGATCGGCTCGAAGCGCCCCTCGCCCTTGGATCCAACGCGCCGGAGCGGCTGGGTCAGCCTGTCGGGATGATAGAGCCGCTCGGTGTAGCGGGCCACCTTGGCGCAGATGACGCCGGCCGTGTAGTCATTGTCCGGCGCCCCGCGCAAACGGCCGATCCGCCCCTCCGCCGTCACCTCCACCTCGAGCGCACAGGTCGAGGGACAGTCGTGCGGGCAGGCGGAAAAGGCAGTGATCGTGGCGGGCTTGTTCATGAAACACTCGCTGGCTGGTGCCTGAGCGGACGAAAGCTCCGATAAGGCGACGTTGATCGAGGTTTCAGACCTTGCGCTGGCGAAGTCAAGCAACAGCCCGCGCAAAATCGGGGTGCCAGTTTGGCCCCTTCTCCCGGACATGAAAAAAGCCGGCCCCTCGCGGAGCCGGCTCAGACTGCTGACAAACCTCGACCTCACCGAAGTCATCCCGGCCAAGCGCAGCGCCGAGCCGGGACCGGAGAGCCGAGGCCCCTATAATTCAATGAATTAAGCCCGAAGAGACCTTGGCTCTCCGGTCCCGGATCTCCGCTTCGCTGCGTCCAGGATGACGATAGAGGGTTTGTCATCAACCTCAGCCGGCCCCTTGCGGAGCCGGCTCTTGTCACTGCGTGACGGTCAGTTGATCAGCCGACGATCTCGTTGCCGGCGAACCAGAACGCGATTTCTTCGGCAGCGGTTTCCGGAGCATCCGAACCGTGAACCGAGTTTTCGCCGATCGACAGGGCGAACAGCTTGCGGATGGTGCCTTCTTCGGCGTTGGCCGGGTTGGTCGCGCCCATGACTTCACGGTTCTTCAGAACAGCGTTTTCGCCTTCCAGAACCTGGACAACGGTCGGGCCGGAGGACATGAACTCGGTCAGTTCGCCGAAGAACGGGCGGTCCTTGTGGACGGCGTAGAAGGCTTCAGCCTGGCGCTGGCTCATCCAGACGCGCTTGGAAGCGACGACGCGCAGGCCAGCTTCCTCGAGCTTGGCGATGATGGCACCGGTCAGGTTGCGCTTGGTTGCATCCGGCTTGATCATGGAGAAGGTGCGTTCAATGGCCATGGGTCATCTTTCCTGAAAGTGTCAAATCCGCTTGAAAAGCGGCGGGCAGCTTATGGCCCGAGCATATTGCCCCAGGCCGGAAACTCGCGCGTTCCTATAGCTTTGCCCAGCACGCCCTGCAAGAGCCCGTGGAGATTTCTCGCCACACCTTGGCAACTCCGTGCAGGGAACAGCCAAAGTCCTGTGCGAGATGCTTGCAAACGCTGCAAAGCTCCCCCAAAGATCCGCCCATGCTTCAAATCAATGACCTCACCTATCGCATCGCCGGCCGCCTTCTGATTGACGGCGCAAGCGTTATCCTCCCAGCCCGCACCAAGACCGGTCTTGTCGGGCGCAATGGCGCTGGAAAGTCGACGCTGTTCAAGCTGATCACCGGCGACCTGACGTCGGAATCCGGCTCGATCAGCATTCCCAAATCATCCCGCATCGGCCAGGTCGCCCAGGAAGCGCCGGGCACGGAGCAAAGCCTGATCGAGGTCGTTCTGGCCGCCGACACAGAACGCGCTGCCCTGCTGGCGGAAGCCGACACGGCCACCGATCCGAACCGCATCGCCGCCATCCACACGCGCCTTGCCGATATTTCCGCCCATACGGCCGAGGCCCGCGCGTCCTCGATCCTGTTCGGTCTGGGTTTTGATGCCGAAGCACAGCGCCGGCCCTGTTCCGCCTTCTCTGGCGGCTGGCGCATGCGCGTGGCCCTCGCCGCCGTGCTGTTTTCCGAGCCGGACCTGCTGCTGCTTGATGAACCGACCAACTACCTCGACCTGGAAGGCACGCTGTGGCTGGAGACCTATATCGCCCGTTATCCGCATCAGGTTCTCCTCATTTCGCATGACCGCGAACTGCTCAACAAGGCGGTGGATTCCATCGTCCATCTCGACCGTGGCAAGCTGACCTTCTATCGCGGCGGCTATGACAGTTTCGACCGGCAGCGGCGCGAGACCATGATCCTGCAGCAGAAGGCCAAGGAAAAGCAGGACACGCAGCGCAAGCACATGCAGGCCTTCGTCGACCGCTTCCGCGCCAAAGCCTCCAAGGCCCGCCAGGCCCAGTCGCGCCTGAAGATGCTGGAGCGCATGGACACGATCGTGCCGCTCACCGAGGAAAGCGCCAAGCCGATCCATTTTCCCGCGCCCCAGGGCCGGCTCGCCCCGCCAATCCTGAAGCTGGAAAATGTTTCGGTCGGCTATGACGAGCGCGTTGTCCTGTCACGCCTGACCCTCAACATCGACACCGATGACCGCATCGCTTTGCTCGGCTCCAACGGCAACGGCAAGTCCACCTTCGCCAAGCTCATTTCCGAGCGTCTTGCCCCGAAGGGCGGCGAGATCACGCGCGCGTCCAAGCTGAAGATCGCCTTCTTCGCCCAGCATCAGCTCGATGAGCTGCGCCCGGCCGAAAGCGCGGTCGCCCATGTCCGTTCGCTGATGCCGCAGGCCGCGGAGGCGCAGGTCCGCGCCCGGGTTGCCCGGTTCGGGCTGCCGACAGACCGCATGGAGACGCCGGCGAAGGACCTGTCCGGCGGCGAGAAGGCCCGGCTGTTGCTCGGTCTTGCCACCTTCGATGGTCCCAATCTCATCATCCTCGACGAGCCGACCAACCACCTCGACATCGACAGCCGCGAAGCGCTCGTCCAGGCCCTGAACGAGTTCGAGGGCGCCGTGGTGCTGATCTCGCACGACCGCCATCTGGTGGAAGCCTGCGCCGATCAGCTCTGGCTCGTGGCCGACGGGGGCGTGAAGAACTTCGACGGCGACATGGAAGATTACCGCCGCTACATCCTGCAAGGCCCGGATGCCGTCCGAAAGGCCCGCGAAGAAGAAGCCCGCGCCGCCAACGCCCAGGAAAAGCGCCGCGAGGCGGCCGTCAGGCGGGCCCAGAACGCACCCTTGCGCAAGAAACTGGAAGCTGCAGAAGCCGAGATGGCCCGGCTTCAGGACAAGATCGCCAAGATCGATGCCATGATGGCCGATCCTGACTTCTTCACCCGTGATCCCGAACGGGCCTCCAAATTCGCCAAGGAACGCGCCTTCTGCGAAAAGAAGCTGACGTCCACCGAGGAGGACTGGCTGGCCCTGTCATCTGAACTGGAGGCAGGGTGAATTGATGGCGTATCGCGTTTGAGATACAGTCGGCAACGACCAGATGCGCGGCTATCAGCCCAGGAGACTTTTCATGACCTCCAAGACCGGCATGCTGCATGTCCGGATCGAAGACGAGACGAAGGCACGTGCCGCAGCCGCACTGGATGGCACCGGGCTGTCCCTGTCGGATGCGGTGCGGATCCTCGTGACCCGGATCGCTCAGGACGGCGTCCTGCCCCCGGGGCTGTTGCTTGACACAGAAGCCCATGACGCCTGGTTCAGGGACAAGGTCGCCGAGGCGCTGAATGACCTTTCAACCCCCGTGTCGCACGAGGATGTCATGGCGGCGGCAGACCGGCGGATTGCACGCGGCCGAATTGACAGCGGCATCTGAGGGGCTCTGCGGTGCGGCTAGCGTGGCACCCATTGGCAGCGCAGGACTTTCTTGCGATCATTGACTACATCGCGGCGGACAATCCGGCCGCCGCGACGGCGTTCAAGCAAGATGTGGAAGCCCGCGTCGCAACACTGACGCGTCATCCTGACCTCGACCGCCCGGGCCGTGTCGCGACAACACGAGAACTGGTCGTTCGCTAGACCTATATCGTTGTCTACACTGAACGGGCCGGTTCGGTCCTCATCCTGCGCCTGCTTCATGGCGCCCGGCAATGGCCCTGAGCCTGCCTGTCACCACCACCCGAAAGCCTGTCCATGCCGCTGCCGCAGTCTCCCGCCGTGATCGCCTTCGATGCCGATGACACGCTCTGGCACAACGAAAGCTTCTTCAAGCTGACGGAAGCCCGTTTCGCCGGGCTGCTCGCGCCCTACTGCGAGAAGAACCGCATCGAGGAACGGCTGGTGGCGGCCGAACGGCGCAACGTCCACCACTATGGCTACGGCATCAAGGGCTTCATCCTGTCGATGATCGAAACCGCGATCGAGGTCACCGACGGCAAGGTGCCGGCGACGGTGATCGGCGAGATCCTGACGGCGGGCCAGGAGATGCTGGGCCACCCGGTCGAGCCGCTCGACGGCGTGCGCGAGGCGCTTTCCGCCATCAATGGCATTGCCCCGCTGATCCTCATCACCAAGGGCGACCTGTTCGACCAGGAACGCAAGATCGCCGCCTCGGGCCTGCAGAAGCACTTCACCGCCGTTGACGTGGTCAGCGAGAAGAGCCCAGAGGTCTACGCCCGGATCTTTGCCCGTTACACCGACGACATGTCCAAGGTGGTCATGATCGGCAACTCGGTGCGCTCCGACATCCTGCCCGTCCTTGAATTGGGAGCGACAGCCATTCACGTGCCCTACCCGCTGCTCTGGGCGCTGGAAGCGGCCGACTTCCCGCAAGACCATCCGAGAGCGTTCCAGCTCAAGAGCCTCGCCGAGCTGCCGGCGCTGTTCGGGCGGGCCTGAGAGCCGCCTGCATCAGGGGGCGGCAACCGGATGCAGCGGCGTCCCGGTTGACAGGAAGCTCGTGACATTGGCGATGGTCGTCTCGGCGATGGCTCTCAGTGCTTCCTCGGTGAAGAAGCCCTGGTGGCCGGTGATGAGCACATTCGGGAAGGTCAGGAGCCGGGCGAAGAGGTCATCCGGGATGATCCGGTCCGACAGGTCCTCGAAGAACAGCTGGCTTTCCTCCTCGTAGACATCGAGACCGAGGGCGCCGATCTGGCCGCTCTTCAGCCCCCGGATCACGGCGGCCGTGTCGATGACCGCCCCGCGCGAGGTGTTCACCAGCATGACGCCGGGGCGCATCTGCGCAATCGTTTCATCGTTTATGAGATGAAACGTGGCCGGCGTCAGCGGGCACTGCAGCGACAGGATGTCTGCGACGGCGAAGAGTTCGGCCAAAGGCAGATAGGTGACGCCAAGGGCGAGGCAGGCCGGGTTCGGCACCGGGTCATGCGCCACCACGCGGCAGCCGAATCCGGTCATGATCCGCGCCAGCACCTCGCCGATGAGACCCGTGCCGATGATGCCGACCGTGCGCCCATGGAAGTCGAACCCCATCAGCCCGTCCAGCGAGAAATTGCCGTCCCGCACCCGGTTGTAGGCGCGGTGGGTCTTGCGGTTCAGCGTCAGCATCAGGGCCACCGCGTGCTCCGCCACGGCTTGGGGCGAATAGGCCGGCACCCGCGCCACCTGAATGCCGCTGGCCGCTGCGGCCTTGAGGTCAACGTGATTGAACCCGGCCGAGCGCAGCGCGACGAGCTTCACCCCGTAATCCGACAGTGCGTCCAGCACCGACGCCGACAGCGTGTCATTGACGAAGGCGCAGACCACATCCGCCCCGCGCGCCAGCGGCAGGGTCCGCTCCGTGAGGCGCATGTCGTGATAAACGAGGCTGACCGGCGCCTCCACCCTTGCCGCCGCCGCATCCAGAAACCGGGCGTCATAGGGCTTGGCGCTGAACACATCGACACGGAAACGGGCATCGGACATTGTCGGGCTCCGGAAGGGAGGAAGGCGAGATATGTGCAGTTCCCCGGCTCAGGGGTCGTTACCCGCAGTCATACACATCAACAGGGGCTTGCCCATGACATGGCGCATGGCACTGCGTTGAAATCTCCTGACTGAAACTGCCCCTCCCCGTCATTCCGGACAAAGTGAGCGGCAGCGAACCGAAGCTCCGGAATCCAGCATGCCCGTGCGAGCGACAGCGAGCAGAAGAAACAGCGCGCAAACAAAAACCTCGGACCCTTAAATCCGAGGTCAGACTGCTGACAATCCTCGACCTCCCCGAAGTCATCCCGGCCAAGCGAAGCGCCGAGCCGGGACCGGAGAGTCGAGGCCTCTATAATTCAATGAGTCAAGACCGGAGAGACCGTGGCTCTCCGGTCCCGGATCTCCGCTTCGCTGCGTCCGGGATGACAATAGAGGGTTTGTCATCAACCTCACCCCGGACCTTTCGATCCGGGGTTTCCACCACTCATGCGCTGTCCAGATCAGCCGACACCAGATCAGCCAACAAAGGGCCGGGTACCGGAGGCGTCTTTGATCTCGGTCGGCAGGCCGATGCGGTTCAGGATCGCGAGGAAGGGCTTGGGGTCCAGTTCCTCGACATTCTTCATCGCGCCGACGTCCCAGGTGCCATCGGCAATCAGCATGGCAGCGGCGACCGGCGGCACGCCGGCGGTGTAGCTTATGCCCTGCGAGCCGACTTCGGTGTAGGCGTCCTTGTGATCGGCGATGTTGAAGACCAGAACTTCAGCCGGCTTGCCGTCCTTCTTGCCCTTCACCAGCGTGCCGATGCAGGTCTTGCCGGTGTAGTCCGGGGCAAGCGACGAGGGATCCGGCAGCACGGCCTTCACCACCTTGAGCGGAACAACCTCAAGGCCTTCCGCCGTCTTGACCGGCTGCTCGGACAGGAGCCCGAGGTTCTTCAGCACGGTGAAGACATTGATGTAGTGATCCGAGAAGCCCATCCAGAAGCGCACATCCGCCTGCGGATAGTTGGCCGACAGGGAATGCACCTCGTCATGCCCGGTCATGTAGGTCTGCTGCGGTCCAACCAGCGGCATGTCCCAGACCTTGCCGACCTCGAACATCTTGTTCTCCTGCCAGCCACCGTTCTGCCAGGAATAGACCGTGCCGGTGAACTCGCGGAAATTGATTTCCGGGTCGAAGTTGGTCGAGAACCAGCGCCCATGCGAGCCAGCGTTGATGTCGATGATGTCGATCGACTCCGGCTCCGGCACGTATTCGTCGATGGCCAGGCGCGCATAGGCGTTGACCACGCCCGGGTCGAAGCCGACGCCGAGAATGGCGGTGACGCCCTTTTCCGCGCAAGCCTCGCGGCGCTTCCACTCGTAATTGCCGTACCAGGGCGGCGTTTCACAGATCTTCTTCGGATCCTCGTGGATGGCCGTGTCCATATAGGCCACGCCCGTCTCGATGCAGGCATCGAGCACCGTCATGTTGACGAAGGCCGAGCCGACATTGATGACGATCTGGCACCCGGTCTTTCGGATCAGGGCGGCAACCGCCGCGCTGTCCATTGCATCCAGGGCATGGGCTTCAAGAGCGCCCTCGACCTTCAGGCTGCCTTTCTCGCGGATGCTTGCGATGATCCGCTCGCACTTCGCGGGATTGCGCGAAGCAATGTGAATGTCGCCGAGCAGGTCGTTGTTCTGCGCACATTTGTGCGCGACAACCTGCGCTACGCCACCGGCGCCGATGATGAGTACGTTGCGCTTCATTTCGCCCATAGTCCTCCTTGAGTCATGCAGGGGGCAGTCAAAAGATGGGCCCCCGGGCCCTTGATCACGACAGGGCAGCCGTGAAATCGTCATAGGTGAAGTCCCGGGCAAGGCGCACGGCCCCGTCCAGTTCCTTCACCGCGATCGCCGGCATCTTCACGCCATTGAACCAGTTTTTCTTGACCATGGTGTAACCGGCGGCATCCTGCATCGACAGCCGGTCACCTGCCTTCAGTGGCTCGGGAAAACGGAACTCACCAAAGATGTCGCCGGCCAGGCACGACTTGCCGCAGACCATCCATTCATGGTCGCCGGCATTCGGCTCCATCTTGGCGTTCAGGCGGTAAATCAGCAGATCGAGCATATGCGCCTCGATCGAACTGTCGACGATGGCGAGGTTCTTGCCGTTGTAGAGCGTGTCCAGAACGCTCACCTCCAGCGTGGTCGACTTGGTGATCGCTGCCTCGCCGGGCTCCAGATAGACCTGCACCTCGTTTTCGCCGGCAAAGCGCTTCAGCCGCTCGGCGAATTTCTCCAGAGGATAGCCTTCGCCGGTAAAATGAATGCCGCCGCCAAGGCTGATCCACTTCATCTGCCGGATCAGGAACCCGAAGCGCTGCTCGATATGGCCAAGCATGGCATCGAAGCGATCGAAGTCATCGTTCTCACAATTGTTGTGGAACATGAAGCCGGTGATCTGGTCGGCGACTGCGGCGATCTTTTCCGGGTCATGCTCGCCAAGGCGCGAGAACGGCCGTGCCGGATCGGCCAGGTCAAAATCAGAGGTCGATACGCCGGGGTTGACGCGAAGCCCGCGCACATGGCCGGCCGACTGCGCTTCGAACCGCTGCAGCTGGCCGATGGTGTTGAACAGGATCTTGTCCGAGACGGCGACGACCTCGTCGATCTCGTCATCGGCATAGGCCACTGAATAGGCATGCGTCTCGCCCGGGAACTTCTCCCGGCCGAGTTTCACTTCATAGAGCGACGACGACGTCGTGCCGTCCATGTATTGCGACATGAAATCGAACACGGACCAGGCTGCAAAGCACTTCAAGGCCAGGAGAGACTTGGCGCCGGAAGCCTCGCGCAGCCACGCGATCTTCTCCATGTTCGGCAGAAGCTTCGACTTGTCGATGAGATAATAGGGAGTGGGAATCATCATTAGCCCTTCCGCCATCCTGAACAAAACAGGGAGGGAACCCAGTCAGGGGGGCCTGTTACCCCCTTTGCCCCCCGGGCACAATGAAAATCGGCCCACTTGCTTAAAATTTCGCGCTTGACCGCCTCTTGCAGCACAGCGTTCGCATATGCGGCAACAGCAACGCGCGGTTCCTGTTTTAATGTAGGATGGCAGGCCGACAATGGAAGGTCGAGGGCAGTTGCACGGCGATGATTTGAAGCCACGCTGATATTTCAATGGCAGCGGCCCTCAGCCGGCTTAGCTAGACCATCATCTCGCAGCAATAACTTGAAAGCTGCGAACGCTATCCTTGAACATTTCAGAAAGTGCCTGCTCCTGATCGGGCCTAGGCCTTGCGCTCCCAGCCGCCGTTTGGCTTCTGCTGCCAGTAGGTCACCTCGGCGCCCTGCCCCTTGAACGTCTTCCAGTGAATGCGCGCTTCGGCAAGAGCCTCGGGGTTTTCACCGTCGAACATCACGACGATCCGGCTGTAGCCATCAATCGAACCGGGACGCGCCCGGTCAACCAGAAAGCGCACCTCGGCACCGTTGGGGTTTTCCTCGCCGTCCGTCAGATAGATCGGCTGGTGTTCGGCAAGGCCATCTGCGGCCGTCCCGTGCGGCAGAAAGCTGTCGTCGGAAAAGGACCACAGATGCGCATCCAGCGCCGCGACCCGTTCCTGCGATCCACACTGCACCACCACGGTCCAGTCCCGTTCCAGGCACTTCAGCAACAGCCCGGGCAGCACCGCTTCCAGAGGCTGGCTCATCAGGTGGTAGAACAGGACTTCAGTGGCCACGAGGTTTTCTCCCTTGAACGATGCGCAATGTGATGCAGCGCTGCCACAGGCAGCCAGCAAACATGTGCAACGCAAAAAATTGCGCATGGACAGCCGCCGGGACTCCTAGCATTAACCGGACACAAATTTGCAGGCCCTAATTTCAGATCCGCCGAAGAGCAAAGCGTTAACCTCGCGGCTTCGGACAGGATTTCACCAGGGGCACATTTTCGGGGGTTTAGGATGGTCGTTCGCGTTGCGTTGTTTTTCACGCTGGTCCTGGGCCTTGCCGGCGCAACTGCAGGCCTCGGCCTCATCGTGACCGAACCCGCAACAGCCTGCCAGGCCTACAAGGCCTGCTGACAGCCCGGACAGCGGCCTACGCCACCCCGTCCAACCTGTGAAAAACCCGCCCTGATACCGGCGGGTTTTTTGTTGCTAAGGCTGTGGATAAACCATGGAAAAGCAGGAGGCCCGTCAGCCCCCTGCCCCTTGCAGTCATCCCTCGTAGTGCGCGCGCACCAGTTCGTCGAGCAGACGCACGCCGAAGCCGGATGCCCAGCCCTGACTGATCTCGTCCTTATCTGAGCCCATCGCCGTGCCTGCGACATCGAGATGCGCCCACGGCACATCGTTGACGAAGCGCTGCAGGAACTGCGCCGCCGTGATGGAACCGGCCGTGCGGCCACCGGTGTTCTTCACATCGGCATTCGGCGTGTCGATGAGCTTGTCATAGGCCTTGGACAAGGGCAGCCGCCAGACAGTCTCGCCGGTGCTGAGGCCCGATTCCGTCAGCCGCTGGGCCAGATCGTCGTTGTTGGAGAACAGGCCCGCATTCTGGGTGCCGAGGGCGATGATGACCGCGCCGGTGAGGGTCGCAAGGTCAATCATGAACTTCGGCTTGAAGCGGTCCTGCGTGTACCAGAGCGCATCGGCCAGCACGAGGCGGCCTTCGGCGTCCGTGTTGAGGATCTCGATCGTGGTGCCGGACATGGCTCGCACGATGTCGCCCGGGCGCTGGGCATTGCCGTCGGGCATGTTCTCGACAAGGCCGATGACGCCGATGGCATTGACCTTGGCCTTGCGGGCGGCCAGCGCACGCATGAGGCCGGTGACGGCCGCAGCTCCGCCCATGTCGCCCTTCATGTCTTCCATGCCCTGGGCCGGCTTGATCGAGATGCCGCCGGTGTCAAACACCACGCCCTTCCCGACAAAGGCGACTGGCGCCTCGTCTTTCTTGCCGCCGTTCCAGCGCATGATGACCAGACGCGGCGGACGCACCGAGCCTTGCGCAACGCCAAGCAGCGCCGCCATCTTGAGCTTCTTCATTTCCTTTTCGGTCAGGATCTCGATCTCGACGCCGAGCTTCTCCAGCTTTGCGGCGCGATCGGCGAACTCGACCGGTCCCAGCACATTGGCCGGCTCGTTGACAAGATCGCGGGCAAGAAGCACGCCTTCGCCGAGCCCTTCCTTGACGGCCCAGGCCTTCTTGGCGGCCTTCGGGTCGACGCCGGCGATGTTCAGCGTCACCTCGGATGGTGCAGCATCCTCGTCCTTCTTGGTCTTGTAGGTGTCGAAGCTGTGGCTGCGCAGGACTGCGCCAAGTGCAAAGTCAGCCGCATCGTCGGCGCTGACTTCGCCCGCCGCCGTCTCCAGATAGACCAGGGCATGTTCGGCCTTGGCTGCGGCCAGGGCTGCCTGGACTGTGCCGCCCAGCTTCATCCAGTCGGTGCCCTTCATCTCTGCCGTCTTGCCGAGGCCGATGACGATGAGACGGTCAAGGTCGAGACCTCCCGGAGCGATCAGGTCGAGCTTGCTGCCGCGCTTGCCGGTAAAGGCTCCGGCCTTGGCCGCGCGGGCAAGACCGCCGGAAAGGCCCTCGATGACGCTCGTCCCGAGCGCACCGCTGGCCAGTGCGTCATCGGCGAGGATCACGACGATACCGGGCTGGGAGACGGCTTTGCCGAACTGGATCTTTGTGAGCTTGCTCATGATTTTCAGGGGTTCCATGTTTTGTTGTTTGTCTGTTGCGGCAACATGGCTTGCCGGCGCTGCGCTCGCAAGCCTTGCTAAAATTATTGTCAAATTCATCCGCTTGTTTGCGTGCTGTTCATTCCCTTCCATGCTAATCGGAGATCGGGGGCGTGCAGCGGGGCATGGATTTTGGACAACTCGTGCCTGAAAGGGCGCTTCGGCTGATCACGATGAAGACGCTTGAACGATACATCATCCGGCGTGCCCTGTTTGTGTTCGTGATGACACTGACCGCAATGACCGGCGTCGTCTGGGCGACCCAGGCCCTGCGTCAGCTGGACCTTGTCACCTCCAAGGGCCAGACCATCGTCCAGTTCATCTCGATCACCATGCTGGCGATGCCGTTTCTGGTCGTCATCGTCGCGCCCTTTGCGCTGATGATCGCGCTGATCCTGGTTCTCAATGCCCTGTCCAGCGACAGCGAACTGATCGTGATCAACGCGACAGGGGGATCGCGCTGGCTGGTGCTGCAGCCGGTGCTGCTGTTTGCCCTTGGCGTCACGGCGGCAACTGCGCTGTTCTCCCTTTATGTCGCCCCGCTCGGCCTGTCGCAGCTGCGCGACGAGATTGCCCGTGTCCGTGTTGACCTTGTGGCCAATATCGTGCGGCCCGGGCGTTTCATCACGGTCGAGGATGGGCTCACCTTCCACATCCGCAACCGCAGCGGCGACGGCAAGCTCGACGGCCTGCTGCTGCATGACACGCGCGATCCGGAGACGATTTTCACCTATCAGGCGCATCAGGGAAACATCGTCGAGGCCGCCGGTCGCACCCTGCTGATCATGCAGAACGGCACGATCCAGCGCCGGCCCAAGCGTCAGGGCGATATCTCCATCGTCCGCTTCCAGTCCTACGCCTTCGATCTCTCGAGCCTGATGCCGCAGGCAAGCGAGCCGGTCTACAAGGCCTCCGAACGCTCGACCTACGCCCTGATCTTCGAACGCGGCATCGACGACTATGCGCGCGGCAACCGCGAGCGCCTGATCGGCGAATTGCACAACCGCTTGAGCCAACCGCTCTATCCCCTTGCCTTCGCGCTTGTCGTCTTCGCCTTTCTCGGTCAGGCACGCACCACGCGGCAAAGCCGCGGCATGGCCATTCTCGGCGCCCTGACCGGCTGTATCCTGCTGCGGACCGCTGGCTTTGGCGTGACATCGCTGACCGCCGGCGATGACGCCATGATGATCGGCTACTATCTGGTGCCGCTCGGCGGCATGGGCCTTGCGATCTGGTCTATCCTGCAATCCGAGCAAGCCGCCCCGCTCTGGATGAGCCGTACCCAAGAGCGCTTCACGGATGCGCTGGATGCGCTGCAGCAACGGCTGCAAGGCCGCAGCAGTGGCGGAGGGGCCTGAGATGCTGGGCCGTACGCTGACCGTTTATCTGTCTGCCCGCTTCCTCAAGGCCATTCTTGGCCTGTTCCTGCTGGCTGCCGTCCTGATCTACATGTTCGACGTGCTGGAGCTTCTGCGCCGCGCCGGCGAGCGCGGCGACGCATCGGTCCTGCGCATCAGCCTGATTTCGCTGCTGCGTGTTCCCCTGCTGCTCGAGCAGGTGATCCCATTCGCGGTGCTGTTCGGTGCGATCCTCGCTTTCGTCACCCTCAGCCGCGCGCTTGAACTGGTCATCACCCGCGCGGCCGGCATATCGGTCTGGCAGTTCGGGGCACCGGCAGCGCTCGTGGCTCTGCTTCTCGGGGTCCTGTCTGTGGTTGCTTACAATCCAATGGCGGTCTGGATGCAGCAGCGCTCGGATGCCCTGGCCGCCGGAATTTTCGGATCGGAAGAGACATTCCTGCTGCAGACGACCAACTCGGTCTGGCTGCGGCAGGATGGCGTCGATGGAGAATCGGTTCTCCATGCCGAACAGTTGCTGTTCCAGGGCACCGTGCTGCGCGGTGTGACCATTTTCACCTTTGATCACACGGGCACCTTCCAGGAGCGGATCGAAGCGCGCGAGGCACGGCTCTTCGAGGAATACTGGAACCTGACGGATGCCACCGTCTACACCACCCAGGCTGACCCGCAGGCCTATGGCGCCTACAAGGTGTCCACGTTCCTGACCCCGACAGAGGTGCGCGAAAGCATCGGCGCGCCCGAATCAATCTCGTTCTGGGACCTGCCCCGCTTCATCGAGCTTGCCCGCCGTGCTGGCTTGCCGGCCTACCGATATACGCTTCAATATCAGACGCTTCTCGCCCGTCCCCTGCTTTTGTTGGCGATGGTTCTGATCGCGGCGGCGGTTTCGCTAAAGGTTTCTCGATTTGGCGGACTTGGCCAGATGATTCTGGGTGGAATCCTTGCTGGCTTCGTGCTTTACGTTCTGTCGGAGCTCGCGCGCGATTTCGGTGGTGCAGGTATTGTGCCGCCGCTTGTCGCCGCCTGGGCCCCGGGTGTGTTTGGAGTTCTCATGGGATTGACGATCCTGCTCAATCAGGAAGACGGCTGATGGCGCTCGCTTCGCGTTTCGCCCCCTCTTTCCTGAAGCAAGGTGCTGTGCGCCCGGCGCGTGGATTGTTTATCCGCGGCCTAGGCCTCGTCATTGCCACCAGTCTGGCTGCGGCAGCCCCTGGCATCGGTCAGGTGCAAGCCCAGGATGCGCTCGCCGGTGCCCTCCAGGTACGCGTCAAGCCGGATGCCCAGATGCTGCTGGAAGCCGGTGAACTCACCTATGATTTCGACCGCGACCAGATCTCGGCCATCGGCAAGGTCGAGATTTTCTATGACGGCTTCACTCTGGAGGCCGAGCGCGTCGACTTTGACCGCAAGAACGGCAAGATGATCGCCCGCGGCTATGTTCGCCTGACCGAGCCGGATGGCAATGTCGTCACGACCAACGAAATGCAGCTGTCGGATGATTTCGCCGAGGGCTTTGCCAATTCGCTACAGCTCGATACGCCCGAGCGCACCCGGTTCATTGCCGATCGCGCCACGCGCAGCGCCGGCAATGTGACCACTTTCGAGAACGGTCTCTACACCGTCTACACCAATGCCGGCCGCCCGGCAGACAAGCCGCCGCTCTGGCGCCTGCGCGCGCAGAAGATCATTCATAACCAGCAGGAACAGGTCGTCCATTTCGAGGACGCCTCGCTGGAATTCTTCGGTCAGCCGATCGCCTATATGCCGTATCTTTCGATGCCGGATCCGACCGTGAAGCGGAAGACCGGCTTCCTGATGCCGTCGGGCGTCTATTCCGAGCGCCTGGGTGTCGGCGTAGCCCTTCCGTATTTCTGGGCGCTGGATCCCAGCTACGATCTCAGCGCCACGCTCACGCCCTTGTCAAAACAGGGTGTCCTCAGCGAGGCCGTCTGGCGTCAGCGCCTTGTCTCCGGGTCCTACAGAGTGGCCGCTGCCGGCCTCTTCCAGGCCAAGCCGTCTGAATTCCGCGGCACCTCGGGCGATCGCCGCTGGCGCGGCGCTATCCACACCGATGGCGAGTTCCGCATCTCGCGCGACTGGTACTGGGGTTGGGATCTGACTCACAAGACCGACCGGGCCTTCCTGCGCGACTATGACAGCGTCAGCTTCGCACGCAGCGACGAGGTCTCGCAGATCTATCTCGCTGGCCAGACAGAGCGCAACGCACTCTCCGTCAAGGCTTATGCCTTCCAGATCTCGCAGGAAGACTACAATTCTGCGCCCGACGGACATGATCCGATCGGCCCCTTCGCCAAGGTCGGCAGCAGCCTGCAGGACAAGCAGCCTTACGTCCTGCCGGTCATCGACTACAATTACGTCTTCGAGAACCCGATTGCCGGTGGCGAGTTGTCGCTGTCCAGCAACTTCACCAGCCTGACCCGCAGCAAGACCGACGCCTTCGCCTTCAACGGCGTCGACCGGTTCCGCGGGATCGACGGGACTTTCAGCCGCCTCAGCGTCCAGACCGACTGGCGCCGGACCGTGATCGACCCGATCGGCCAGGTCTTCACCCCGTTTGCCTATGTCCGCGGCGACCTGTTCTTCCTGGCCTCGCAGGACAAGAACGTCACCGAGCTGACAGACGATGCGTTCGCCGGTCGCTTCATGCCGGCGGCCGGACTTGAATACCGCTATCCCTTCGTGGCGGCATTCGATGGCGGCAACCAGATCATCGAGCCGGTGGCGCAGGTCATCGTCCGTCCCGATGAACAGCGGATCGGACAGTTGCCGAACGATGATGCACAAAGCCTCGTCTTCGACGCCTCGACCCTGTTTGACTACGACAAGTTCTCCGGCTTCGACCGAGCCGAAGGCGGCACACGCGCCAATATCGGGCTGAACTACAAGCTGCAGTTCGATAGCGGTGAGTATCTCAGTGCCATGTTCGGCCGGTCCTTCCACCTGGCAGGCCGCAACTCCTATGCCAAGGCCGATCTCCTTGGGGCAACGCAGAATTCCGGTCTGGAGACCGGCCGTTCGGACTATGTCGGCAGCGCCTATTTCGACACGCGTCATGGCGTGAAGCTGGGAGCCCAGGCGCGGCTGGACGAGAAGAGTTTCGCAGTCCGGCGGCTTCAGGCCCAGGCGACCGCCACCTATGGCCCTGTCGTGAGCAGTCTTGCCTATGCTTTCCTCGGCGCGCAGCCGGACTTGGGCATCGACAAGCCCCGTGAAGAGGTGCTGGGCGCGTCCAGCCTGCGGCTCAGCGACAATTGGCGGATCTTCGGCTCGTTGCGTTACGACATGGAAAATCGGAACGTGGTTCAGAATGGCTTCGGGGTCGGCTATGATGACGAAGGGTTCTCGCTCTCCGTCGCCTATCAGGAAGACCGAAGCCGCAACAACAACGAGTCTGTCGACCGGACTGTCTTCTTCCGCTTTGGCCTGCGCACGATTGGCGATACGCAAGTCTCTACAGGTTCGTTCTAGCCCGGTTCATTCGCTCAAATGGGCGACCGCAGACCGGAACAGGCCTGAATTCCCAACTTTGGCCATGGTTTGACGTCATGGGCAAGTCTCGGGATCCGAAAGGAATGAGGGTGGTGATCGGGAGGCAGCACGGCACGGCTGGTCCGAACGGCAAAAGGGAGGCGCCGGGCATCAAGGTCCGGCCAGTCTGAACATGAAGAAGTCATTTCGCCTCGCATGCATGGCCTTGTTTCTGGCAACCGCCCCTGCGTCGCACGCCGTGGCGCAGTCTGCCATCAAGGTCATCGTTGCCGACCAGGCTGTCACGTCCTACGACATCAGCCAGCGCGCCCGCCTGATCACCCTCACCCAGCGCAAAAGCAGCGGTGCCGCGACCCGCGAGGCACAGGAAGAACTGATCGACGAGGTGCTCAAGCTGCGCGAAGCCCGGCGCATGGGCATCAATGTCTCGAAGTCCGAAGTCGACGGGGCCTTTGCCAGCATCGCCAGTCGTGTGAAGCTGACCCCGGCGAACTTGGCCGCAGCCCTGCGCCAGGCCGGTGTCAACCCGGACACCTTGCGCAACCGGCTCAAGGCAGAACTGGCCTGGCAGCAACTCGTTCGCATGCGCTTCCGTACCGAAGTGCAGATCAGCGAGACCGATATCGTCAATGCCCTGCAGAAGCAGAAGGCCGGCGAGAAGGACAAGTCCGAGCCGCCGATCAGCATCGAGTATGAGCTGCAGCAGGTGATCTTTGTCGTTCCGGCAAAGTCGAGCGGCGCCTTCAAGACCCAGCGCAAGCGCGAGGCCGAAAGCCTGCGCAAGAGTTTCACCTCTTGTGAACAGGGTGTGCCCCAGGCCCGCGCGCTGTCCGAAGTCGTCGTCAAGTCCGTTGGCTTTCGCCTCGAGACCGAACTCCCGCCCAACATGAAGGACGAGATCGGCAAGACGGAAGTTGGCCGCCTGACCGCTCCGCAGGACGGCGATCGCGGGATCCAGATGATTGCGGTCTGCAAGAAACGCGAGATCAAGTCTGATATTTCCGCCCGCACCGCCATCGAGGATGACCTTCGGCAGAAAGAAGGCGATCAGCTTTCCCGCCGCTACATCCAGGAACTGCGTCGCTCGGCGGTCATTGTCTACAAATAACCCGGGCCGGCGCCACATGACATCTCTCCGCCCTGCCCTCGCCGTCACCTGCGGCGAGCCCGCCGGAATTGGTCCCGATGTCACCCTGCTGGCCTGGACCCGGCGCGGGCCATTTGACCTTCCGCCGTTTTATGTACGCGGTGACCCGGAGTTTTTCCGCGCGCGGGCAGCCCGTCTAGGGCTGGCGGTGCCGGTCCTGGCCTGTACGCCGCAGACCGCAGCCGAACTGTTTGAGGATGCATTGCCCGTCGTGCCGACAGGCAGCGCGATGTCTGATCGACCAGGCGCTCCGGCAGCGAATACCGGCGCCAGTGTCATCGCCTCCATCGATGCTTGTGTCGAGGATGTCCGCCAGGGCCTGGCCGCTGCGGTCGTGACCAATCCGATCGCCAAGAAAGTGCTCTATGACGCCGGGTTCGAACATCCCGGACACACCGAATATCTCGGCGAACTGGCAACCCGCTTCGCCACCGGCCCGTTCCAGCCGGTGATGTTGCTCGCCGGACCGAGGCTGATGGTCGTCCCGGTCACCATTCATGTCCCGCTCGCCTCAGTGCCACAGTTCCTGACCGCCAGGCTCATTGCCGACACGGCGAGGATCGTCCACGCCGACCTGGTCACCCGCTTTGGTCTGAAACAGCCGCGCATTGCCGTTGCCGGCCTCAACCCCCATGCCGGCGAAGGTGGCAGCATGGGGACCGAGGACCGCGACGTGATCGCGCCGGTGCTCGAGGTGCTGAAGGGTGAAGGCCTGAATGTCACCGGCCCCTGGCCCGCCGACACATTGTTCCATGAGGCGGCCCGCGAAACCTATGACGTGGTTCTCGGCATGTATCACGACCAGGTGCTGATCCCGGTCAAGACCATCGGCTTTGACGACACCGTCAACGTGACGCTCGGCCTGCCCTTCGTGCGGACATCGCCCGATCATGGCACGGCCTTTGACATTGCCGGAACCGGCAAGGCTCGACCGGACAGTTTTGCCGCTGCCGTCCGCATGGCAGCCGCCCTCAGCCGGAACGACGCGCTCAACAAGGATGACAGGGCCGCATGAGCCAGATTGACGACCTGCCGCCGCTGCGCGACGTCATCCGCACCTACGGCCTCGATGCCAAGAAGTCGCTTGGCCAGAATTTCCTGCTCGACCTGAACCTGACCTCCCGGATTGCCCGGGCCGCCGGCGACCTGACGAATGCAACGGTCATCGAAGTCGGACCGGGGCCCGGTGGATTGACACGCGCCTTGCTGGCCAATGGTGCGCGCAAGGTTGTCGCCATTGAGAAGGACAGCCGCTGCCTTCCGGCCCTTGCCGAGATCAGCGCCCGCTACCCGGGCAGGCTCGATGTCATCGAGGGAGACGCGCTCAAGGTCGATGTCGCCGCGCTCGGCGAGGGCTATCCGATCCGGATCGTTGCCAACCTGCCGTACAATGTCGGCACCCAGCTGTTGCTGAACTGGATCACGACGGACGACTGGCCGCCCTTCTGGTCCTCCTTGACCCTGATGTTCCAGAAGGAAGTCGGCGAGCGCATCACCGCAACCGTCGGCGACAACCACTATGGCCGGCTCGGCGTGCTGGCCGGATGGCGCACCCGCGCCCGCATCCTGTTCGACATTGGCCCGCAGGCTTTCACGCCGCCACCGAAGGTCACCTCCGCCGTGGTCCACCTCGAGCCGAACCTGGCCCCTCTGCCGGGCAGGCTGAAGGACCTCGAGCGCCTGACCGCTTGCGCCTTCGGCCAGCGCCGCAAGATGCTGCGCGCCTCGCTGAAGGGGCTGAAGCCGGATGCAGAACAACGCATCACGGACTGCGGCATCGCCCCCACCGCCCGCGCCGAAGAAATCGACATCGCCGGGCTGGTCCGGCTCGCTGCGCGGTTTGCCGAGGCGTAATCGCGTTCAAGCGGTGACATTGCCGGCATTCAGCCCAGGGGAACCGCACCACTGCCGAACCGCAGCACCATTCCGTCATGGGCCGGCACGATACCCCTGGGCAACGCCTCGCAAAGCGCAGCATAGTCCATGTCATTGTGCATGTTGGTCAAAACGGCCTGCGCCGGCTGCAGGTCGGCGATCCAGCCGAGCGCATCACTCAGCGAAAAATGGCTCGGGTGCTGGGTACGCCGCAGGGCATCGATGATCCAGAGCCTCAGCCCGGCAAAGCGCGTCACCGCCTCCTCCGGAATGCCGGAGACATCCGGCAGATAGGCCACATCGTCGAAGCGGAAGCCGAGCGCATCGATGTCGCCGTGATGCACCTCGATGGGCAGGAAGCGGATATCGCCCCCCTGCCCGCTGATCACCGTCTCCATGTCCTTCACCAGCCGGTGTTCGTCGAGGATCGGCGGATAGGATGAGCCCGGCGGCGTCTCGAAACAATAGCCGAAGGCCTCGCGCGAGCGGCGCGAGGTTTCCGCGTCCATGTAGACGGGAATGCGCCGGCGTTCGCGGATGGCAAACATGCGCAGGTCATCGATACCGTGAAGATGATCCGCGTGGGCGTGGGTGTAGAGCACGGCGTCAACATGATCGACCTCGGCGCCCAGCAGCTGCTCGCGCATGTCCGGGCCGGTGTCGATCAGCACCGTCGTCACCCCGGCCTCACCGATCCGGCGCACGAGGATCGAGCAGCGCCGCCGGCGGTTCTTCGGGTTGCGTGGATCGCAGCTGCCCCAGTCATTGCCGATCCGGGGCACACCGCCGGACGAGCCGCAGCCGAGGATGGTGATTTCCAGCACTGCGCTCATGCAGCCTCCGGGCGCGGCACCTTGGAGAAGAGACGGAAGAAATTCTCGCTCGTCTGCCGCGCCATTTCCTCCGGCGACACCCCATGCACCTCGGCCAGCGTCTCGTTGGTGAAGGCGGTATAGGCCGGCTCGTTGCGCTGGCCGCGCCGGGGCTGCGGCGCCAGATAGGGGCTGTCGGTCTCCACCAGCAGCCGGTCGCGCGGCACGCTGGCGGCAATCGCACGGATTTCGTCGGAGCGCTTGAAGGTCAGGATGCCGGAGAAGGACACATAGAGCCCCAGTTCCACCCCGCGCCGGGCGAGCTCAGGCCCGGAGGAAAAGCAGTGCAGCACCGCCGGGAAAGCGCCCTTTTCCATCTCGGCGCTCAGGATGGCGATCATGTCGTCATCGGCATCGCGCGAATGGATCACCAGCGGCAACTGCGTGCGGCGCGCCGCCTCGATATGGGTACGAAGCCCCTGGGCCTGCGCCTCGCGCGGCGACTTGTCGTAGAAATAATCGAGCCCGCATTCACCGATGGCCACCACTTTCGGATGCGCCGCCAGCCGCTCCAGCTCATCGGCGGTGATGTCCAGTTCCTCATGCGCATTGTGCGGATGGGTGCCGACCGAGCAATAGACGCTGTCGTACTGTTCAGCGATTGCAAGCACTTGCGGGAACTTCCGCACACGGGTCGAGATCGACACCATCAGCCTCACCCCGGCCGCATGCGCGCGCGCGATGACCGCATCCCGCTCCTCGGCAAAGTCGGGGAAATCCAGGTGGCAATGACTGTCGACAAGCATGGGACATCCTGTGGAAAACGACTGTAAAATCAAAGGACAGGCTGTGGACGATGCCGGGTTCCCCGAGACCTGCCCTGCGCCTGTCGTTCCTGTTCCGGATCTTGCTTCCCCGTATCGTCTGGCTCCCTCTCCCCCCCCTTGAGGGGGAGATGTCTGCGACAGCAGACAGAGGGGGGTGTCAGCCTGTCGACACGAAACCACATCCCGGATGATCGGAGGGACCGTTACCCCCCTCTGCCCCTCAAGGGGCAGGGCTATCGCATATGAAGTCTGGCACATGTTCGATGCGAAGGACTGAGCCGAAACAGCTAACCCTGTCGGAGCCTCTCCGCTCCCCTCCCCCGCGGGGGGGGGGGGGGGGGGGGGAGCGGACTTCAATCCAGATTCCTTACGTTCCTGACCAGGCCTGCTTCAAACGCTTTGTGATTTGACTACCTCCCGTACCCCCCACCCCTCCCCACGAGGGGGAGGGGCGCTGAGAGGCCTTGAAAACCGTCAGCTGCAATTGCGATACACCCCTCAAGGGGTGCTGCGGCGAGACGCTCCTCCTTGCCCCAGCGGTCCCGACCTGACCCGGGCTCCCATCCCCGCTCAGCCCTCGCTAGCGTCTGCCTCCGGCTCGACATAGCGCGGGAAGGCCTGTTCCGGCTTGGTGATGGCCACGCCCGGCGCCAGCCGGCCGGCGGCGCCAAGCGTTGCAAAGCTGCGCTGGCCCGCCGGAACCTGCAGGCCATCCAGCAGCTTGGAGGCCGCAAGCGGCGTCACCGGCTGGGCCAGGATCGCGATCTGGCGGATCACCTCGGCCGTGACATAGAGCACGGTGTTCATGCGCGCAGGATCGGTCTTCTTCAGCGCCCAGGGCTCTTGCGCGGCGAAATAGCGGTTCGCCTCGGCAACGCAAGCCCAGACGCAATTGAGCGCATGGTGGATCTCCTGCTTGCCGAATGCCGCGCGGCAGGTCTCCAGCATGGCGTCCGCCTGATCCAGCATCGCCTGGTCGGCCTCCGAGAACGCCCCCGGCTGCGGCAGCGCGCCATCGCAGTTCTTGGCGATCATCGACAGCGAGCGCGAGGCCAGGTTGCCAAGGTCATTGGCCAGATCCGCATTGATGCGGTTGACGATGGCCTCGTGGCTGTAGTTGCCGTCCTGCCCAAACGGCACTTCGCGCAGGAAGAAGTAGCGCGTCTGGTCGAGGCCGTAATGCTCGACCAGGTTGAACGGATCGATGACGTTGCCGACCGACTTCGACATCTTCTCGCCGCGGTTGAAGAGGAACCCATGGGCGAAGACGCGCTTGGGAAGCGGCACGCCGGCTGCCATCAGGAAGGCCGGCCAGTAGACCGCGTGGAAGCGGATGATGTCCTTGCCGATGACATGCACATCCGCCGGCCAGTAGGCCCACTTCGGATCGCTCTCATCCGGGAAACCGACGCCGGTGATGTAGTTGGTGAGCGCGTCGACCCAGACATACATCACATGCCGCTCGTCGTCCGGCACGGGGATGCCCCAGTCGAAGGTGGTGCGCGACACGGACAGGTCCTTCAGGCCGCGGCTGACGAAGCTGACAATCTCGTTGCGGCGCTCCGACGGGCCGATGAAATCCGGGTTGGCCTCGTAATGAGCGAGAAGCCGATCCTGATAGGCGCTGAGGCGGAAGAAATAGCTCTCCTCCTCGACCCATTCCACAGGCGTGCCCTGTGGGCCGTAGCGCACCCCGTCCGGGCGCAGCTCCGTCTCGCCTTCCTGATAATAGGCCTCGTCGCGGACCGAGTACCAACCCGAGTAGCTGTCCTTGTAGATGTCGCCATTGGCCAGCATCCGGCGCCAGATTTCCTGGCTCGACGTGTAGTGCCGCTCCTCGCTGGTGCGGATGAAGTCGTTGTTGGTGCAGCCGAGCGTCTCGACCATCGCGCGGAACCGGGCCGAGTTGCGATCCGCCAGCTCGCGGGGCGTGATGCCTTCCTTGCGCGCCGTCTGCAGCATCTTCTGGCCGTGCTCGTCCGTACCGGTCAGGAAGAAAACATCCTTGCCGTCCAGCCGCTGGAACCGCGCCATGGCGTCCGTCGCAATCGCCTCATAGGCATGGCCGATATGCGGCACACCATTGGGATAGGAGATCGCGGTGGTGATGTAGTAGCGGGGCTTGTCGGTCATCAGGGTCGGGCGCTTTCAGCGAGGGGCGGACAGGTATCGGAGTAGGACCGGGCAAAGATCAGCGGCGGCGACGCGTTGGAGAAACGCTCAACCCGGCATTCGCATGACTTCGGAAAAGCTCCGGAACACGTCGATCACAACCTGTTTCTTGTCGAGATTGAGCGCTTCGGCATCAGCCGCCGCGCGGCCCATCTTTTCCCATACCTCCGTCCACCTGACAAGCCGGGTGGGCACTGCAGCATCAGCGCCCCGGAGCCGCCGGTGCAGCCAGTCGCGGGCGACGGAGAGGAACGCCTCCCAGTTGTCGGTCTGCCCCCGCGCGGCCACCAGATCGGCAAAGGCATGTAGCTTGATCACATCGATTTGCGGCAGTCGCTCTGCCATGGCGAGAAAGCCCCGGTTCACGGCCAGCCCCTGCCCGTCCATCAACAGCAAGGCGGAGCGCAGGCTGCCATCGGCGAACCGGGCTATGTCGGCGAGCGTCTCGGCATCCGGAGCCGTTCCAGTGATGGCCGGCAGCGCCCTGGCAAGCTCGGACTGGTTGAGCGGCGCAAGATCAAGACGACGGCAGCGCGAGCGGATCGTCGGCAGCAGGCGTCCGGGCGCATGCGAGAGAACCAGGAACAGCGAGTTCGCAGGTGGCTCCTCCAGGATCTTCAGGAGCGCATTGGCTGAGGACGCATTCATGTCATCGGCCGCGTCGACGATACAGATGCGCCAGCCGGCACCTGAGGCCGTGGTGCCGAAGAACGACACGGTGCGGCGCACTTCTTCCACCGGCAGCGCCTGCTTGAAGCGCTTGCCCTTGTCATCCCAGGGACGGCGCAGATGCAGGATATTGGGATGGGCACCGGCCGCCACCTGCCGCGCCACAGGATGCTCCGGCGCAACGGCCAGGCTTTCGACGGCTGCCACGACCGGTGAGAACCGGTCGGGATGAGCCAGCGCAAAGCGGGCGAAGCGAAACGCCAGCGTCGCCTTGCCGATCCCCTTCGGCCCGCCGATCAGCCAGGCATGATGAAACCGCTGCGACCCGTAGGCCGCAACCAGTTCGCGCTCCACGGCATCATGACCGAACAGCGTCATCTGCGCACGCGGCAGCGCCACGCCGTCGATCTCGTCGATTTCAGGCGCTGCCTCTATGACCTGGACCCTAGCCATGTCCAGCCAGCCCCAGGCGGGCTTCCACCGCCCGCCAGATCGCGTCTTCGACCGAGGCGACATCGCCGGTTCCGTCGACAACGGTGACCCGTTCGGGTTGCGCCTCCGCCAGTTCCAGAAACAGCGCCCGCCGACGTTCATGCACGGCAAGCGTATCAGCTTCGAACCGGTCCGGCGCGGTGCCGGCAGGATTGTGGCTGCGCGCCTCAACACGCTTCAGTCCGATTTCAGCGGGAATATCGATCAGGATGGTAAGATCCGGGACCAGGCCTGCCGTGGCAGCAAGTTCGAGCAGATCCAGCATCTGGCCGTCAACGCCGGCTTCTCCCTGATAGACCCGGGTCGAATCGGCGTAGCGATCGCACAGCACCCAGGACCTTGCGTCCAGCGCCGGGCGGATCGTGGCATCGACATGGTCAGCACGGGCGGCGGCAAACAGCATCGCTTCACCGCGCGGCCCGAGGCTCTTGGCCTTGCCGGACAAGAGCACCTCGCGGATCATTTCCGCCCCGGGCGAGCCGCCAGGTTCACGCGTCACGGTGACGGCCACACCGGCCTTTTCCAGCCGCTCGCGCAACCGGCGGATCTGCGTCGACTTGCCCGCGCCCTCGCCGCCCTCAAAGGTAATGAACCTGCCGCGCACCCTGACCTCTTGCCTGCAACGCATCCCGCGCCGCATTTCATTTACATCCAGCCGAACAACAACTCGGTGACGCCGTTGAGCGCCCGCTCGCCCAGGCTTCCCTGCGGCACAGCAGCGCCCGTCACGACAGGTGCCCGGTAGACAACCGCATCATCAGGCCCGATCACCCGCAACTCGCCGACTGTCGCGCCTTCCTGCACCGGAGCAACAAGCGGCCCGGAATAGACGAGGCGCAGCCGGTAGCCCATGCTTCCACCGAGCGGCAGCAGTACCGCGATCCTGTCCTTGGCCACAAGAGGCACAACGCCGGCAATCCCCCCGAACACCCGCGCCTCGCCAACCTTTGCGCCTGCATCATACAGCAGCTCGGTCGCAAAACTGTCCCAGGCGACATCTGCAAGTTCCTTGAGTGCCGTCAGGCGCGCCTTGTCCGTCGGCAATCCCGCCAGCACACCGACAATGCGCCGCCCGTCCCGCTCGACCGTGATCAGACCTGAAAACCCGTCCCGTTCCGACTGCCCGCCACCAAACCCGTCAAGGCCTCGGATCTCGCCGAGAAACGGGCTCTTGTTGCGCTGGAAAATGTTGTTCCAGGTAAACTCGGGCCGGGTGAACAGCTCAAGCTGGTCCGGATGTTGCTGCAACAGATAACGGCCGAGGGTCGCCAGATCTCGTGCAGTCACCTGAGATGAATCGCCATCTAGGCCTGTCGCACTGGCAAAACGCGATCCGTTCAGGCCAATCTGCGTGCCGAAGGCCGTCATCCGGGCAGCAAATGCAGCGTCCGATCCTGACAGGCCTTCGGCCAGAACCAGGGCAGCATCATTGGCATTGTGGATGATCAGGCCTGCGAGCAGGTCGGCAACCGAAATCTGGCTTTTCACTGCCGCAAACATGGTCGCGCCTCGCGACGGCGCCCCACCCGTGCGCCAGGCGTGTTCGCTGACGGTGTAGAGCGTATCTGGCGCAATCTCGCCCTTTGCCAGCGCATCGAACACCACCGCTGCGGTCATGATCTTGGCGATCGACCCCGGCGCAAAGGGCTTGTCCGCGTCCTTGGCAAAAAGCAGCGTGTCCGCTGACAGATCCTGAAGATAGGCGACCGGCGCCTTTGTGGAGACGACATCGGCGGCGACAGCGGCTGGCGGGGCCGACAGGACCAGACCGCAAAGCAAAAGCCTCACGGCCAGGCGCTGAAAAGACGCCCATGTGCCGGAACCGTTTGCGTTGCGGAGAACGTTGCTTGCGCGGGCTGTCAGGCGGCCCGAGCCGCCCGGTATCAGGTTCGCGAACCGCTGACGTGCCAAAGCTCCCCCCTTCGCCCAGCCGCGGCTGTCATAGCCCGACAATTCCCGGCTTCAACCTGCCGGGTAAGTTTAGCGGTTCAGGACGTTCAGGGGAACTGCACTCGCCTCAAATGCGCCAAAGGCCGAATGCGCGGAACTGATCCGGTCATTGGCCGCGTAGGACGAGATAGCGCCGCCCAGCAACAGGTTGCGCGGTCCGCTGCCCGACGGCTGAAGGCCCTCGAACGGCGACTGCACCGGCTGGGGAGCATAGGCTGCAGGCTGCTGCAAGCCCTGCGCCGGCAGGTGCACCGGCAGCGTACCGAGCGTCTGCGGCGGCGTCCCGAGGGCCGGGGCCGCAGACGGTGCGCTGTCATAGGAGACCGGCGCCAGACCTGCCGATGGCAGTACCGCAGCCGGCGCCGCCTGGTACTGCCCGGAAGTCATGGCCGGAGAGGCCGATGCCACCATCACCGGAGACCCGCCGACTTCATAGACGGAGGCCGGATCGAAGGCCACCTGATACGCCGGATTGGAAACGGGGGTGGATCCAGACGCACTGGCAACAGCAACGGACGCTGGAATCAGGAACGGCCTTGGAGCCGGAGCCCGAATACCGCCTGTGGACGCAGCAGCCCCAAGCGTGTCTGCGGCAGATGCCATCAGCACCGGAGCGGCAATAGCAGGGGCAACGGCTGCCGGCGGCGGCGTTGCCTGGGCAATCATAGTGCCCGGCATTGTGCCACCCGGCGTGACGGCGTCCGGGCCGTTGTAGGACGCCATGAGGAACGCTTCGTCCCGGCCATGCAGCGGAGCGCGACCGACGTATTCGACCTTGACCTTGGCAACACCCGCCGCCTTGGTGCCGAGCATCTTGGCAACACGCTGCGACAGGTCGATCTCGCGGTTGCCATGGAAAGGTCCGCGATCATTGACACGCACGATCATGGAGCGGCCATTGGCCACATTCGTCACCCGCGCATAGGACGGCAACGGCATGGTCGTATGAGCTGCGGTCAGCGCATTGCGGTCGAAGATCTCGCCATTGGCTGTCTTGCGGCCATGGAAGGCTTCGCCGTACCAGGAGGCAAAACCCGTTTTCTTGTAGTTCGGGTCTTCCTTTGGATAGTACCAGCGCCCAGCCACCTTGTAGGGCTTGCCAGTGACATCCCGGCCGCCGCCTTTCGGCACGGCCTGTCCGTCCGCAACGATACGCGGGCTGGCCTTCACCCCGTATTTTGATTCAGGAAAATACTCGCTGGAACGTTTCTTGGGCGGGGCCGAAGCGCAGCCGGCCAAAGCCAGCGCTGCAGCGACCGCAACCAGGATCCCGGATGTCACCCGGCGACGCGCAGGCCGACAGGATCCGCCAAAGCTCGGATCAGCCGGGGACACAGATCCGGCATCGTGGCCACCTGCGGCTGCCCCAGTCAGATCGGTCCCGGAAGTCGGGGTCAGTCGGCTCACGCCAATCCCTTGCATACTGCCGTCCCACTCATCACGCGTCTGGCGGCCCCAGGCTTACGCGGTCCATTTCGCCGTTGATCGGCTCTTGTCTCGCGGTCGTGGCACAGATCCCGTTCCCGTCGCATCCCGGTGGACATAAACTCGAACGGTTGCGCTCACGCAACAGCCGCATCCCGCCCCCGCAGAATGCTGCTGATCGCAGTTAACGCTATAGTCGTTACCCGATCCTTACCGCTCCGCCAAGTGCCCAAATCACCGCACGGCCTTGGCCGAGGCAACCAGCCGGCAGAAACCTGTTCAGCCGGCCTGCCAGGTCCAGGTTCGGGAGCACCAATCTCCCGACGTCCCTGGCCGCAAGGCCGTCTTTGCCCCCGGGCTGGCCGACTCAGATGCCAAGACCGGTTACCGCTGCCACCCGGTCAGCCACCTGGTCCACCAGTCCACCCGACAAGGCCGCCGCGCGGCGTGGCTGCGAACCGTCCGGAGTGTGATGGCCGTCACACTCCGGTCCGGATGTCCGGTGCTACCAAGATGTCACTGCAGCAGGCCGCCCCGCCGCGCTGCAGGCTGGGCCCCTCCCGGCACCGGCCGTCGACCCGACCCCTGCCCACAGTTCATGGGTCGACGGCCCCCTCCCCATCGCATCCCCATCTTAAGCCACCCCCTCCGCTTGACATTCCCGCGCAAAGGCGAGAAACGGAAAACAACGGAAGAGTGGCCGAGTGGTTTAAGGCACCGGTCTTGAAAACCGGCGAGCGTGAGAGCGTTCCGTGGGTTCGAATCCCACCTCTTCCGCCATTCCGCCTCCGATGTCATCCCGCCCCGTCCCGAACTTGGCTGATAGTCCAAGGTTTGCGCCGGATGTTCGTCTCGCGCTGTCCGATGCGGTCTCAGCAAGTCCACATCACCTGCGGGCACAGTGTGGGCACCGGTCCGGAAAAATGCGGGCATGGGGCGGAGGGTTGGATTGCACAGCAACGCCACGATCGAGAAGGCGACGGCCACGGACTAGCCTCTGAAGATGGCAGATGGGCACAGTCTGCGTCCATATCCGGCGCGCGCAATATCCAGGCTTCCAGTTGACAGCCCTCGTCAGAGATGATGGCTGCGCCGCCTCTCGACCTTGAACAGGAGCACGAGGGAAGCCGTCAGCAGGAGGGCTGCGTTGAACGGGTGAAAGGCAAGTGCCGCAGGCCCCGCCGCGCCCAGCAGCACCTGCAGGATGTACAGTCCGAAGATCACCCCTGCCCACCAGCCAAACCCGCGCAGGTGACGAAAAGCTGCGGCCCCGACGACAAGAACAATCAGGGGCAAGGCAATAAGGGTGCCCAGCGTGCTGTGCATCGCCCAGGACTGACCACCGAACAAGGCCTGTCCGGCAAGCAGGAACTGCCCCGCAATCATTGCTGGCAGAAGCCGCGCCGACCAGAGAAAAACCGCCGGTGTGCCACGGTCAAGGTGCTGGAGCGTGTCGTGCTTGAGACTGGTCATGGGTCAGACCCCCTCATTTTGCAGGATCGACGGTGAAGCCGTGACGGGCACCGGAACCCAAGCGGCGAAGCGCTTCAGCGCGGCAACATAGTGTGCAGCGGCGTCCGCAAGGGCCCCGTCCGACAGGTGCCCCGCTGCAAACAGGATGTGAGGCGCGTGCCAAGGCAATCCGCACCGATGGGCCATGGCTTTCAGCGGCGTCAGGATTTCGCCGATCGTATAGTGGTTCCGGCCGCCGGGCCCATAGGCTTCGGCGACATTGCCGGCAGTCGCGGCAATCATCAGCGGCGTCCCGGTGAGCCGGGCCCCTTCTGTGTCTGCCCTGACATAATACATGCGCGTCAGAACCGCATCCTGCCATGCCTTGAGGAGCGCCGGGGTCGAGTACCACTGGACCGGGAACTGCAGCACGATGCGGGAAGCGCCAAGCAGCATCTCAGCTTCTGCGGCGCCATTGGTAAACATGTCGATCTGACCGCTGGGATAGCGCGCCTGCATGTCGACGACGTCGGTATCGGGCAGTTGCCGCGCCGCCGCCGCAAGGGCTGCATTTGCCCTCGATTTGGTAATGTCCGGATGAAAGAGAAGAATGAGGGTCTTGTTCATGTCTGCCTCCTGCTTGTCTGTGATGGCTGAAGGCTAGAGGCAGGATGAAAATCACTCCAATCAATGATCGATATATGCCATTATCTGTTTCATGAATTTAAGATCCATCGATCTCAACCTTCTTGTCATTCTCGATGCCCTGCTTGATGAGGCGCATGTCTCGCGTGCGGCGCAAAGGCTGAACCTGTCGCAGCCAGCCGTTTCGAGTGCGCTGCAGCGTTGCCGGCATCTCTTTGGGGATGATTTGCTGGAACGGGGCCGGGGCGGAATGCTGCGGACGCCGCGCGGTGAAGCCCTGCGTGCCCCGCTCAAGTCGGTTCTGGCCGGGATACAGGGTCTGACCGGCCCGCAGGATGTCCCCTTGCAGGACATCGAGCGAACGGTCCGCATCACGACCGCCGATCTTCCGGCCGCCATGATGACCGGTCTGCTGCTGGAAAAATTACGGCAATCCGCCCCGGGGATTACAGTCATCATCCAGCCCTGGCATGGATCGGGCGCGGCAGTCTCAGCGCTGATCAATGGCGATGCGGATCTGGCGATCACCGTGTTCATGTCCGAGCCCGACGACATCATGCGCGTGACGCTGCTGCAGGAGACCTACGTTGTTGCCATGCGCAAGGGGCATCCGGCTCAAGGCCATCTGGATCTGGAAACATGGCTTGCCTGGCCACATGTCACGGTCTCCGGGCGCGGCGATCATCGCACCCCGGTCGATGCACAATTGGCGGCCTTGGGGCTGAGCCGCCGGGTCGGGCTCGTTGTTCCAACTTTCCAGCTTGTTCCTGATCTCCTGATGCGAACCGATTTTCTGGCGCTGCTGCCCAGCCACAGCTTTGCCCGGCACAAGGATGGCAACCTCGTCGGTGCAACGCCGCCGATTGCCGTCGATGGCTTTCCGCTTCACCTCGCCTGGCACAGGCGGCAAGCTGGTGATCAGGTGATCACCCATGTGATTGCCACGATCCGGGAAATTTTCCGGGAGATTGCTGCAGGCTGAAGCAGGGTATCTTCAGGCTTGATCTCTCGGTGCTGATCGGAAGCGAACCATGCCATCCGTATCCAGCCGCAAGGCCGCCTGCCACAGGGGTGTTTTCGAAAATATGGCATCGCTGTAGCTGAAGCTTCCGGCGACTTCTGTTTTCTGCAGAAGCCCTGCCCAGCAAAGCGGACGCAAGACGCTGATGTAGAGGTCTCTCATCGCGTGATCATGCTGCCAGGCGGGACTTGATTCCGGCTCACCGAAAAACACACGGCGAAGCTGGTCGCCGGAGGCTCCGTTTCGTGTCTCGACATTCAGCACGTTGAGAAACACATCCCAATTGACCAGAGGAGGTGCCTCTTCCTTGCGGGCGGACAGACTGGCGTGATCGAGCTGGAACAGGAAGACAGGAACCATGGTGCTGAAGATCCGCCCCGGCCGTTCCGCAAGATCCCGACCTGCCTTCGTCAGCCTGAATTCGCCCTTGTAGTGACGGCCAAGCCGCATCGCGAGCATGAGACCGTGCAGCATCTGCAATGGCATGAAGTCACCTTCATTGAGCACCTTGCAGATCGCGAAAAGCTCCTCCGCCGTATGCCCCGGCCAGGCAAACTCGGCCGCCGCCCAATGCACGAAAGAGCGCTTGAAGGCCTTCCCGGGCGTCAGCGGAATATCGCCATGCTCCGCCATCCAGCCAAGTGTCTTTTCCACCCCGCGCACCAGCGGCGACAGACTGAGCGCCGGGTTCCGGTCGTCCAGCTCGCAAAACCTGATCATGCCGGATACCTCCATGCTGCTGCCTTGCAGCATCTGGCATGACCCCACCCGAAATGGGAACAGCCCAAATGAAAAGCGGCCCCCGGAGGAGCCGCCTTATTTGGTGCTGTCTAGAGCGTGTTATCGACCAGACCGCGATTTCTGAACTGCTAAGTAAGCCTAGGTTGCAATCGGCATCGCTGATTGTCAAGATGTAATGTCGATTCATAGGCTTATGGAGGTTGAAATTGCGGGGGCCACTCTTCTCCTTCGACATCGGCACAAACTCGATCGGCTGGGCCGTTCTGGCTCTCGGCGGCAACGGCGATCCGGTGCGGATTACGGATGCCGGGGTGCGGATCTTCTCAGACGGACGCGACCCGAAGTCCAAGGCTTCGCTGGCAGAGGCGCGGCGGATGGCGCGGGCCATGTCGCGCCGGCGGGACCGGACATTGCGGCGCAAGCGGGCAACGCTGCGCACGCTGGCCGAGACCGGCCTGCTGCCGGATACATCCTCCGCGCGGCAGGCACTGCTGCGCGAAACCTCTGATCCGCGGAGCGGTTCCAGCCAGCCCACTCGCAACCCCTATGCCCTGCGCGCCCTCGCGCTTGAGGAGAAGCTGCCGCTCTTCCACATTGGCCGTGCGCTGTATCACCTTGGCCAGCGGCGGGGCTTCAAGTCCAACCGCAAGACGGACCGCAAGGACAACGACAAGGGCAAGATTGCCCTTGGCATCGACGAGCTTCGCGCCGCCATGCATCGGGACGGGTCGCGGACCTATGGCGAGTGGCTCGCCCGGCGCCATGCGCTGGGCCAGACCGTGCGGCTGCGCTCCGGCGCGCTGGACCTGGAGGGGGAAGGCTATGCCTTTTATCCTGAGCGGAAGCTGCTGGAAGACGAGTTCCACCGCATCTGGGAGGCGCAGGCCAGCCATTATCGGGACATTCTGACGCCGGAACGGCGCGATCACCTGTTCAAGGTCATGTTCTTCCAGCGCCCGCTGAAGAAGCCGAAGGTGGGCAAATGCTACTTCAACACCCATGAAGAGCGCCTGTCGAAGGCGCATCCGCTGTTTCAGGAGTTCCGCCTCTACAAGGAGGTCAACGAGCTTGAGATTGTGGAGCCGGATCTGACCCACAAGAAGCTGACGCTGGACCAGCGCAATGCTCTGGTGACGAAGCTGCAGGTCAGCCGTGAGGCGAGTTTCACCGAACTGCGCACGGTGCTGAAGCTGCGCCCGGACCAGCGGCTCAACAAGGAAAGCGAAAGCCGGACAAAGCTGAAGGGCAATGAAGTCTATGCCCTTTTGAGCGGCAAGACCCGCTTCGGGCCGCGCTGGGGCAGCTTCAGCCAGGCAGACCAATGGGCCATCATCGAGCGGCTGAAGGAGGAAGAAGACCCCGTCCGCCTGTTCGAGTGGCTGCACGGTGAATTCGGCATTCACGGCGAACAGGCGGCGGCCATCGGCAATGTCCAACTGCCTGAAGGTCATGGGCGGCTGGGCAAGAAAGCGTTGCAGGACATGCTGGAGGAGCTGAAGGCGGAGGTGATCACCGAGGCGGAGGCAGCGAAGCGCTGCGACTATGATCATGCCCGCCTTGGCGGCGGCAGCGATGAAGGCGAGGACCAGCTGCCGCCCTATCAGGAGATCCTGCAGCACCGCATTCCGCCGGGCACCAACAACCCGGACGATCCCTACGACATCGAAAAGGGCCGCTTCACCAATCCCACGGTGCATATCGCCCTGAACCAGCTGCGCCACGTCATGAACGCCCTGATCGGGCGCTACGGCAAGCCTGCGAAAATTGCGGTGGAACTGGCGCGCGATCTGAAGCTCTCCGAGCGGCAGAAAGAAGAAGTCAACCGCACCATTGCCCGCAACACCCGCGATGCGGAGCGCCGGGGCAAGACGCTGGAAGAGAACGGGATTCCGAATACTGGCTACTACCGTACCCTGTTGCGGCTGTGGGAAGACCTGAATCCGGGCAAGCCTGAAGACCGGTGCTGCATCTACACGGGCAAGCCGATCAGCATTTCCATGCTGTTTGACGAGCGGGGGCTTGTGGACATCGACCATATCCTGCCCTGGTCCCGCACGCTGGATGACAGCCATGGCAACAAGCTGCTGTGCCTGCGCGAGGCAAACCGGGTGAAGCGCAACCGGGCCCCGGCTGAGGTGACCGAGTGGCAGGACCACTTTGACGAGATCCTGTCCCGTGCCGCCCGCCTGCCGCAGAACAAGCGGGACCGCTTCGCCCCCGATGCCATGCAGCGGTTCGAGAAGGAGGGCGGGTTTCTTGCCCGCCAGCTGACGGACACGCAATATCTGTCCCGGATGGCACTGGAATATCTCGCCTGCCTTTTCCCGGAAGAAGAAGCCGATGAGGTGGGAGAACTGAAACGGCGCAACCACATCCGCGTCTCTCCCGGCCGCCTGACCGAAATGCTGCGGCGGAACTGGGGGCTGAACAGCATTCTGGCCGACAGCCACCTGGGCGAGACGGCGCAGGAGAAGAACCGCAAGGACCACCGGCACCATGCCATTGATGCCATTGTCATTGGCGTCACCGGCCGCAGTCTGCTCAACCGCATCTCCAATGCGGCCGGCAGGTTGGAGGCGCAGCAGCTCGAAACGCTGGTGAAGGAGGCGGCGGCAACGAACAAGCCCTGGGAGGGATTCCGCGAGGATGTGGCAACGGCGGTGCGCGGCATCATCGTCAGCCACAAGCCGGATCACGGCACCGCAGGCCGCAAGGCGAAGGATCCGGCCCGGCGGCAGACAGCCGGACGGCTGCACAATGACACGGCCTATGGCCTGACCGGCGAAACCGATGCACGCGGCAACACCATTGTGGTGCGCCGCAAGCCGTTCCTCTCGCTCACGTCCAAGGATATTCCGTCCATCCGGGATGAAGCGCTGCGGGCGGTGCTGGAGCAGGAGTTGCGCGGCATTCCTGATGGCAAGGCGTTTCAGGCTGCGCTGGATGCCTTCCGCAAGAAGAAGGGCTTCCACCACTATCACGGCATCCGCCATGTGCGCCTGACGGAACCGCTGTCGGTCATCGGCATAAGGGACCGCGATGGCAGAGTCTACAAGGGCTACAAGGGCGATGCCAACCAGCGCTACGATGTGTGGGAAACGCTGGATGGCAAGTGGCATGCGGAAGTCGTGTCCATGTTCGACGCGCACCAACCGGGCTGGCAGTCGCGTTTCCATGCGGAAAACCCCACCGCCCGCCGGGTGTTGAGGTTGCAGCAGGATGACATGGTGGCCCTGAATGCGCCGGACGGCGGGCGGCTCCTGGTGCGTGTGGTCAAGTTCCGGCAGAACGGGCAGATAACCTTCGCCGCCCATAACGAGAGTGGTAACCTGAAGGCCCGCGATGCAACCAGCAACGAACAGGACCCCTTCAAGTACATCTCCCGCATGGCCAGCAGCCTGAAGGACAGCGGTTGCCGCCAGATCCGCATCGATGCAACCGGCAAGGTGTTTGATCCCGGCCCGCAGGACCGGGCCTCCAGACTGAAAAAGCAATCCAAGCGATAAACTTCAAATAGTTCGCTTACCGGTTGATTCACCTGCCTGTGCCAGCCTTGGCGCATGAACAGGGTGTTAGACATTTCCAGCGATGGGCTGCACCTCGCGGTCCATCGCGGTTTTCTTACGGTTTCGGACAGGGACGCCGAAATTGGCCGTATCGCGCTGGATGATATCGGCGCGGTGATCGTGCATGCGCATGGCACCACATGGTCCAACCATGTTTTCGTGCAGATGGCGGAACGCAATGTGCCGGTGGTGCTTTGCGCGCCCAATCATGCGCCGGTCTCGGTGGTCTGGCCACTGGCAGGCCATCATGCGCAGGGCGGGCGCATGCAGGCGCAAGCTGGCGCTTCGAAGCCTCTCAAAAAGCAGCTCTGGCAGCAGGTTGTCACCGCCAAGGTGCGCATGCAGGGCCACGTGCTGGCCTGCAACGGGCAGGAGGCCGGGGCTTTTTCCCTGCTGGCCCGCAAGGTGCGATCCGGCGACCCGGACAATATCGAGGCCCAGGCAGCGCGGCGCTACTGGCAGGCGCTGATGGGGCCGGACTTCCGGCGCGATCAGAATGCGGAAGGCGCCAATGCCCTGCTGAACTATGGCTACACGGTGCTGCGTGCCATCGTCTCCCGCTCCATCTGCGCCTCCGGTCTGCATCCCGGCCTTGGCATTTTCCACGCCAACCGGGGCAATAGCTTTCCCTTGTCAGACGATCTGATGGAGCCGTACCGGCCTCTCGTCGATCAACTGGTATTGAACCTCATCCGGCAAGGCATCACCGAAGTGGACCGCACGGCCAAGCAGCGGCTGGCCGCCCTTGCGAGCTTTGACCTTGAGACGCCGGACGGCACAAGCCCGCTGTCCGTACAGGTGCAGCGGCTGACCCATTCCTTTGCGGTCAGCTTCGAAACCGGCCTCCCCGTTCTCGCCCTGCCCCTCCTGCCCCTGCCGGGCGCGTTGCAGACACTGGGCTGGCCCCACGATCCGGGACCAGATCCGGAACCAGATCCCGAGCCCGAGCCAGCCCCCCCGCTGACAGGAGATCGACAGACATGAACAAGCGCAATCTCAAGGCAAACAGTGGCGCCACCCATTTGAGCGGATACAGGATCATGTGGATGCTTGTGACATTCGACCTGCCGGTCGAAACAAAGAAACAAAGGCACGCGGCCACCAAATTCCGCCAGTTTCTGCTGGATATCGGCTTTGAAATGAGCCAGCTTTCCAATTATCTGAGGTTTTGCGCCAGCAAGGAAAAGTTTGACGCCTATGTTCGGCAGATTGAACAGGCCCTGCCGGAATGGGGCGACATCTACATCTTCCAGTTCACGGATCGCCAGTATGAAAACATCGTTCGGTTCTCGGATCAGGCCCGCAAGAAGCGGAAGAAAAATCCGGAACAACTGGCCCTGTTCTGACGGTTCATGCCTTTTTACGCGCAGGAAACTGCCCAATTTCCCTTGTTTTTCAAGAAATTGGGCAGGAACCTAGCTTATCAGTTCAGAAATCGCGGTCCAGCCGGAACCCTCTGCTGAGTTGACAATGCCCGCCTGCAAGCTTATCAGTTCAGAAATCGCGGTCCAGCCGGAACCTCAGATCGGATTGCAACCGAGATATTCGGCAGCTTATCAGTTCAGAAATCGCGGTCCAGCCGGAACTCGTCTTCCATGGCAAGCACTGAAGCGGTAGCTTATCAGTTCAGAAATCGCGGTCCAGCCGGAACCCAACTGGCCCTGAGTAAAGCCACGCTCGAAGCTTATCAGTTCAGAAATCGCGGTCCAGCCGGAACCGTGCATGTGCATGTCGTGTCCGCCGACACAGCTTATCAGTTCAGAAATCGCGGTCCAGCCGGAACGATCAAGGTGAGCCAAAACCGCCGAAACTTAGCTTATCAGTTCAGAAATCGCGGTCCAGCCGGAACCAGGTTCTGGGCGTGACGCATCACGTGGTAAGCTTATCAGTTCAGAAATCGCGGTCCAGCCGGAACCGTCGAGGAGGGCATCCGCTTCCCGGCCGCAGCTTATCAGTTCAGAAATCGCGGTCCAGCCGGAACCCGCGCGCCATGCGCCCGCCGGAACTCGCCAGCTTATCAGTTCAGAAATCGCGGTCCAGCCGGAACGGTTTTCGGCGTCGATCAGATCCTTGACCCAGCTTATCAGTTCAGAAATCGCGGTCCAGCCGGAACGCTTGGCGGCGCTTCCCCTGTCAGGATCTCAGCTTATCAGTTCAGAAATCGCGGTCCAGCCGGAACTGCACGGCATCGGGCCCGAGGATCGGCAGGAGCTTATCAGTTCAGAAATCGCGGTCCAGCCGGAACCACATCCGCCAGAGACTGCGATTTGCTGCGAGCTTATCAGTTCAGAAATCGCGGTCCAGCCGGAACCGACATGCGCGCCGATCTGTGTGATCGGGCAGCTTATCAGTTCAGAAATCGCGGTCCAGCCGGAACCTTCGGGCGGGGCGCGTCGTCGGGGGCGGACAGCTTATCAGTTCAGAAATCGCGGTCCAGCCGGAACGTATCGGCGAGCTTGACGCGCTGACGGTTCAGCTTATCAGTTCAGAAATCGCGGTCCAGCCGGAACGATTCAAGGGCTTGAAAAAGTGAGTCCGCTAGCTTATCAGTTCAGAAATCGCGGTCCAGCCGGAACGCATCCAGCCGTGTCTCGATGCCATTGCCGAAGCTTATCAGTTCAGAAATCGCGGTCCAGCCGGAACGCGAGTCCACCATTCCCGTCGATGCGGAAAAGCTTATCAGTTCAGAAATCGCGGTCCAGCCGGAACCAAAAGCTCATTCAAGGTCACTTCAGAGGCAGCTTATCAGTTCAGAAATCGCGGTCCAGCCGGAACGGACCGTCGAAGGCACCGACCCGGCGGTGTAGCTTATCAGTTCAGAAATCGCGGTCCAGCCGGAACAGCGCAGGTCAGCGCCGTAGGTCAGGCGCAAGCTTATCAGTTCAGAAATCGCGGTCCAGCCGGAACGCCGAGGCCGTCGTGCCGCCATAGCGGGCAGAGCTTATCAGTTCAGAAATCGCGGTCCAGCCGGAACTCAACAACCGTGCCGTTACGCGGGCATTTGAGCTTATCAGTTCAGAAATCGCGGTCCAGCCGGAACCACATCCGCCAACGGATCCGATTTGCTGCGAGCTTATCAGTTCAGAAATCGCGGTCCAGCCGGAACAGGCCGGAGCTTCTGGCACGGCTTGGTACAAGCTTATCAGTTCACAAATCCCAGCCCAGCCGGACATGCTTGCCCCCTCCTGGGCAAGAAGGCGAAGGCCACGGGTGTGCCGCCGCTCAGGCGATGGCAAAGCGCAGCCGGACGGTGAGCCCGTTCGGCGCAAATGTGCGTTCGATGGTGCCACCCAGCTCGCCGCGGACCGTTGCATCAATCAGCCGTGTGCCAAAGCCCTTGCGCTCGCTGGCAGTCACCGGAGCGCTGCCTTCTTCGCGCCAGTCGAGACCCAGCACCCGCCGGGTCCCCTCCTTTTCGATCCGCCAGGCGACCCTGAGCTTTCCGCCGCCCTCGCCGATCCCGGCGTATTTTAGCGCGTTGGTCGCCAGTTCATGGGTGATCAACCCCAGCGCATGCGTCGCCTTCTCGTCGAGAATGACTTGCGGCCCATCCAGCGCCGCGCCGTCGAGCCCGCTGCCAAAGACCTGCTCCAGTTCCTGTGTCAGCAGGTCGCGCAAGGCCGCTTTCTGCCAGCGGGATCGGGTCAGCAGGTCCTGCGCGTTGGCCATGGCCTGCAGTCTGGCGGAAAATGAGGCGGAGAAGGCGTCGAGCGTCCCGGCGCTGGCCGCCGTCTGGCGCGCCATGGCGAGGATCCGGGCAATGGAATTCTTGATCCGGTGCTTCATTTCCTGCAGCAGGAGGTCCTTTTCCTCGATTGCCTGCTGCGAGATCCGAACAACCTCCCGCCGGGCTTCAACGGCGCGCATCTGGTTGCGGATCGACACAGCCAGCGCGGCAGCGAACAGCAGTGACACCGTGCCGAGAATAAAGGACCGCCAGTGGCTCATGCCGCCATTCACCGGGATCCGTGCCACCACCGAGATCGACCAGGTGCGGCCGCCAACCTCGACCTGCCGCGTCACCGGCTCCTGCAGGCGCCCTGCAACCTGCTCATATCCCTCCGAGCGGAACAGGGGCTGCCGACCTCCATCTGTAATGTCCCAGCTTTCCACCAGCACCGGCAAGGGTGTTGGATAGTCCAGCGCCATCTTGTGCAGGTTGCCGGCCCGGAACGGGGCATAGACGAAGCCTTCGGTTTCGCCCTTGGTGCGGTAGGGAATGTAGAACAGGAAGCCGGTCTGCGGGTCGTCACCGTTTTCCTGCACCAGTTCGACAGGTCCGGAAGCCCGCAATTCGCCCGTTTCCAAGGCCGCCTGCATCGCGGCGCGTCGACTTTCCTCGCTGTACATATCGAACCCCAGCGCCCGGGAATTGCGCGGATCCTGCGGCTCGAGCAACACGATCGGAGCGCGCCATTCCTGGTCCGTATCCGGCCAAATGTCCTGCGTGATCCCGTAGTTCTTCATCAACTCGGCACTGGCACGGGCTTCGTCGCCGGTTGGCACCAGCCTGGCAAAGCCAAGGCCCTGCATGCCGCGTCCCTCGTCGCTGAGATCAAGCCCTTGTACGAAGATCTGGAATTCGGATCGGCTCAGCGGCCCCCGGTTCGCTTCGAAATAGGAAAGCGTTGCCGTCAGCAGCGCCTTGCGCTGGTCGACCCGGGCCTGAATGCGCCCCTTGGCCTCGTGCGCCAGAACGTCGAAGCGCCCCTGCTCAGCCGCCCGCTCGGCCTGAAACAGCACGAAAGTCATCACCAGGCCGATGAGGGACGTGATCATGAAAACGATCACGGGCAGATAGCGTTTCATGATGGAAAGCGAACCTCGGGCGGCAGGGACCAATAACATTAGAGCGAAGCTATTCCTTGCAGAAGGCAATTCTGCGACCTTTCCGCGATGTCCAAGACCACGCGGACCAGACCGGAACAAAAACCCCGACCAACCGTTAACCTCTCGAGCAGCGCGCAGCTCCAGTCAACACGAAACCAATCGCAAAGGAGTTCGCAATGAACTGGAACCAGATCGAAGGCAACTGGGAGCAATTCAAGGGCAAGGTCCAGGCCCAGTGGGGCAAGATCACCGGCGACGAGCTGGATGTGATCGCAGGCAACCGCAAGCAGCTCTCCGGCCTTCTGCAGGAGCGCTATGGCAAAGCGCAGGACGAGGCCGAACGTGAGATCGACGACTGGCTGAAGCGCAACTAATCCGTTCACCGATCACCTGATCTGATGATCGCCCAGGCCGACTGCGCTGGCCTGGGCGCCCCTTGCAAGCCTGACATGGCCGCATCCTCCCGGACGGTCGCAGCTATCGTCAGGTCTGCAGGCTGAAGTCTCACTCCGCGTCCCCGTCCCCACACCCGGCTGGAAACACCAGCCGGTATGACACAAGGCGTGGCGTCAGATGGTACTCCGCCCTGCCATTGACGGCGGCCGGAACGACACGCTCCAGCACGGTGCTGCCAAATTGCCCGTCGCTGCGCATGTCCGTCGCTTCCGCGCCCGCGCCCGCGCCCGGCGTCACGCTCTCCAGCCAGACGATTTCCAGCAAGTCATTTCCCTGCTCCTGAACCCGGCTGCAGCGAACCGTCACCGGCGGCCCGAGGGAGACCGCCGTACCGTAACTGACCGCGTTCACCATCAGTTCGTGCAGCGCAAGGCCGACATGCAGGGCGGCATTGGGATCCAGCAGCACGTCTTCCCCCAGCACCTCCACAGCAGCTCCCTGCTGCGGAATGTAGCGGTTGACCTGATGACGCACGAGTTCCTTGAACTGCGCCCCATGCCAGTTCGATTGCGTGACGAGATCCTGTGACTGCGCCAGCGAGAAAAGCCGGCCCCGGAACTTGGCCAGAAACTGATCGAGCGTGGTCGACCGGCGTGCGGTCTGCGTTGCCAGGCTCTGGATGATGGCGAGCAGGTTTTTTGACCGATGGCTCACTTCCCGCAGCAACGCCCGCAGCACCTTTTCACGCCGGGTTTTCTCGGTCAGATCGGTAATCGTGGTCAGAAGATGTGGCTGGGTCCCGAAGCCATCGACCAGCTCGACACGGAAGTTGAAAAGCCCGTCTTCACCGGCCACGGCATCGAGGCATCGCGTTTCCCCAGTGCCGAGAACCTCCTGCTTCAGCCGCCGCAGGCGCGCCGCAAGATCGGCTCCAAACACCGACACATCCGACGGAGCGCCAGCCGCCCGGTCGAAAGGCCAGCAGGCCGGCAGATTGGCGAGATACAGGTAATCCAGACTGGCGGACTGCAACAGGACACAGACACCGGATCGCTGCAAAGCAAGCAGGAGATATTCCCGCATCTGCGCGTCGGACTGTCCGGCATTCTGCCAGGTCAAACGATGGCTCACATCAAAACTCCAACACAACCCCGGCACGCCAGCGCGAGCGACGTCCCTTGGGAACGCCGCTCGCCCGGGCCGCTGGGAAGTCAGTGTTCCTGTCAGACTTTCCTGATCACGCTCATGATCAGCGAGATGACAAGGAAGGCCAGGAACAGGAAGAACAGGATCTGCGCAATGCCGGCAGATGCGCCGGCGATACCGCCAAATCCAAGTACACCAGCGATGATGGCAACGATAAAGAAAACAAGAGCGTAGTACAGCATGAGTTTCTCCTACAAAGTCCATGCTGTCAAAACGCTTCACCGCCCGCTTTGTTCCGCGCGCAGGCGATTTTTCAGGCCTCCGCCTTGGCACCTTGATCAAAGAACAGGGCTTGTCCGATCAGAGCTTTCACCATGTCCGGATTAAACGGCTTTGTGACAAGAAACGCCGGTTCAGGGCGCTCGCCGGTCAGAAGGCGTTCTGGGAAGGCGGTGATGAAAATGACCGGAACGGAGACATCCCCAAGGATCTCGTTGACGGCATCAATGCCGGAACTGCCATCGGCCAGCTGGATATCGGCCAGGATCATGCGCGGGCTGGTCTTGCGGAACAGCTCAACCGCCTCCTTGTGCGTGCGCGCAATCCCGCTGACCCTGTGACCCAGCGATTCCACCATCTGTTCGATGTCCATCGCGATCAGTGGTTCGTCCTCGATGATCATGATGTCGGTCGACACCTGACGGGAAATCTCCAGTCCCGCTTCGGTCACCATGGCATCGAGATCAGATGGCTCGACCGACAGGATCTCGGCTGCTTCGGCCCGGCTGAACTCTTCAACCGAGACAAGCAGGAAGGCGAACCGGTTCTTCGGCGGGATCGCCGCCAGATATTCGGCTGCCCGGCGTTCCCAGACATAGGGCGAGGCCGTCGGTTCGACCTTGATGAGCGTGGAACCAAACAGCGAGGCGAAGAGTTTATAGAGCGCGACCCGGTCGCTAGATGCCTCTGGCAGCAGGTCGACATCGGCAATGAGCGCCTCCAGCGTTGCGGCGACATAGGCGTCTCCAGACGTCTGCGACCCGGTGACGGCTCTGGCGTATCGGCGCAGATAACTCAGGTGAGGTGCAATGCGGGTGGAAAGCGACATTCGTTGGCTCCGTTTGCCTGTCCCTGGGCCTGTCGGCCTGAACTCCTGCTGCCCGTCATGGCGGGCGAATGAGCCTTCAACGAATGTCCGACAAAAAAGTTCCCTCCTTCGGGAACTTTTTTTTCGCTGCCGCGTTACGATTATCAGATGACCAGAACGGATGCATGAGACCCATGAGCAAACGCACCAGTCAGAACGGAACAGCGGCCCTGCAGGAAACGGCAACTGAAGCTGCCCAGCAGGTCACCGACCGTCTGCGCCAACTCTATGAATCGGTGCAGGCCGAAGGAATTCCGGACAAGTTTCTCGACCTTCTTGAGCGCCTTGACGAGGCCGAGCAACGGAGCCTCAAGAAATGAGCGCCTCGAAGGATTCAGACGCCGCGATTGCGCGGACCTTCAAACGGGAGATGCTCTCGTGTCTGCCCAGCCTGCGCGCCTTTGCCTATTCCCTCACGGGCAAGCCGGATCGTGCCGACGATCTGATGCAGGATGCAATCATGAAGGCCTGGGCGAAGCAGGACAGCTTCGAGCCCGGCACCAACATGAAGGCATGGCTTTTCACCATCCTGCGCAACGAATTCTACAGCCAGGCCCGCAAGCGCGGGCGCGAGATACAGGACAGCGACGGCCTCTTCACCGAGCGGCTGGCTGTTCACCCGGGTCAATATGGCAGTCTCGATATGCAGGATTTCCGCCAGGCGCTCGACCGTCTGCCGGACGACCAGCGTGAAGCCATCATTCTTGTCGGCGCCTCCGGGTTTTCCTATGAGGAAGCTGCAGAGATCTGCGGCTGTGCGCTCGGCACGATCAAGAGCCGCGTCAACCGGGCCCGCAACCGGCTGCAGGAGTTGCTCGATGTATCGGGCGAGCAGGATTACGGTCCGGATCCTGACACGGCCGCCATCACCAATCGGGCCTTCGCCGGTTAAGCCAGCCAGAAGCAAGACGGCCCCGTTCATTCGGGGCCGTTCTTTTTTTGCCGCCTTATGTGTGGCACCGGACCAGACCCTTCCCGATCCAAGCCTCCTCCTGTGTGCCTCACCTCAATCAGGTCGGCAGGCAGATGCTCTGCGGGTAAAACGGACAAGGCCTTGCCAACACGTGGCAAGGCCTTGGTCTGCAACGCAGGGCCGCAGTGGCAGGGGCATTTCCGGGCGCTTCAGAGCGACGCCGGGCTCCGCCCCTCCTCATCGGCCAGCGCTTCGCCGCCGAGCCGGGAGATGGCAAGATCCAGACGCGTCAGCACATCGGTCAAGCCATCGTCATCGATCATTCCGCTCTCGCTTGCCGCCCGCTGTTCGGCACGCGCATCATCGCGCAGCAGCGTGAGGCCCTTGATCCGCTCCTCCCGCGCCAGACCCGGCGCGGCGAGGATTTCGTTGATCCGATCGGCAATTGGCGTAACAGCCGCAGCAGAACCAAGATCGGGCATGGACTATGTCTCCTTCTGTTGTTCACGGCGCCTTAGTCGCGCTTGTTCGGCCAGAGCGCGAAACCAAGCCCTGCAGCGACCAGGGCCAGTGTCGCGATCGACCCTGTCCGACCAGAGGGCAGCAGGGCCAATGCGGTTGTGAGGGCCAGTGCCTGACGGGCCTGACGCGCCTGCCGGGCCTTGCGCGATCTTCGGCGCAGGGCCGCTCCGATCATCAGGACCAGACCGGCCGTCAGACCCAGGGCCAATGCTCCGAGCACAAGCGACAGCAGTGGATCGCCAGTCAGCCGGACCAGCTTCAGCACGGCGGCGGTCATGACCATCGCCCAGGCACTCAGTCCGAGGAGCACCGCAATGGCGGCGAGGATCATCTCCCGCCGCACATCCTTCAAACGTGCCCTCGCATCGGCGACCGACGCGAGGGCCATCGTGGCGAAGGGCCCCATGATCAGCGCCGGGCGAGCAGCGCGATCAGGACGCCGGCGCCGGCAGCGAGCGCCAGCGAGCGCAGCGGGTTCTGGCGCACATGGGCGCTGACCTGGCGTTCGAGTGTTGCCAGTTCGCCTTTGAGCTGAACCAACGCATCCTCGCTGGCGACCTTCAGATCATCGGCCTTGTCCGCGCCGTAGCCGGCGACAGCCTTACCGAGATCGGCGATGTCGGTACGGATACGGGCAATCTTGTCTTCGATCTCCTTGCTGCTGGCAGTCTTGGTGTCGTTTGCGGCAATTTGGGCGGCGGAAGGCATGAAACTCTCCTGTTTTGTCGTGGATTTGTCGCGGGTCGGACGCGCGGGTCCGACCCTGTCTCGATGTCTTGCGGGATCAGCGAATCAAGACGGCTTCCGGGTCGGCCCGGTAAGCTTCAGCGGTATAAGTCGGGCGATCCTTCAGACTTTCAGCGGTGAATGGCGTGTCGACCCGCAACTTGCCGTCGGCGAGGCGATAGATCGCCAGGTTGTCGGCAGCGAGGGCCACCGGCTTCGCCCCGATGCCAAGAACGCCACCAACATCAACGACATAGGCCTCGACGATGCCCTCTTCGGACATCAGCACGTCGCTGACACTGCCAAGCTTTGCCTCTGCGGCACCGTTGACCCAGGAGCCGAGAAGCTCGTCAGCGCTGATGGTGGTGCGGTCCACCAGCATCATGTCGCTGCCAGACACCGTACCTGTCGTTCCGCTGGAGGTCACTTCAACCGAGGTCTTCGCCTCTGGCTTTGCTTCACTCATCCCCATGGAATTCATCAGCTTTTCTGCCGCAGTCGGCCCCGTCAGAGCCGAACGGTCAAAGGCCGGCGCGGCATCCAGCTGGTCTTTGGTCAGCGGTACGATCAGCCAGCTGACGCCGCCCTGCTCGATCCAGCGGACCTGATCGAAGGACACGGCAACGTCTTTTTCGCCGATACCGAGCAGGCCGCCGACGCCGATGACCAGCGCCTCGGCCATGCCCTCACGGCTCAGCACCACATCATTGACGGTGCCGATCTTGTCGGAGGTCCTGCTGGCATCGGCATGCACTGCCTTGCCAATCAGGCCGGTCGCCAGAATCTGGCCCGCAGTTGCCTGACCATACGCAGCCGTCGTGCCACCGGCAGCGGGCGGAGTGAGTGTGAAGATCGGCGACCCTGTTGAACCGGCATCACTTCCCGAAGTCGTCGCGGTCTGCGCGTAAGCAGTACCTGTGAAAAGTGCAGCCGTCAGGGCTGTCGTCGCAAGAATTGCGCGAAGCATGAGCGTTCTCCATTTCAGTGTCGAACTCAACTTCAGATCAAAAGTTCGGGGGATTGCCAAATCTGATCTGTTGGACATCTGGAAAACGCCGCAATGAGAAATTGGTTCCCAAAAAATACAGGCCGTCGACGAAAGCACAATGATACGAGACACTCAACCTTCCAGCAGGGGAAAAGGACCTGGACCGACAGCGCGCCCGCGAATGCCCGGCTTTCGGCCAACTCGAGCATACGGGCGGCGTATCCTCTGCCGGACTACGCGATCCTTCGGGGAGGCCGCAGGATTGAGCCGTAAACTGGCATGGATGATCTGATCCGTTGAACTGACCCCATCCTGCGCGCGATCCGGATTGAGTGGCCTCGGTGCGGCCGTTGCCAACCGCACCGACGCCGTCAAGCTGGATCATGTCGCCGGTCGCAATCCGGTTACCTTGACAGTCGCGATCTCGCCCAGGGTGTCGGCGACAAAGCGGACCAGTGCAAGGTCGGGCTCCACACCGAGCCCTACCGCAAGCGCGCGCAGAGCTCCTGGAAGTTCCGACCGGATGAGGGCGCCTAACGCCTCGGCGTCATAGACAAGCCGCTCCACAACATATACGCCTGACAATCCAGCAGCCGCAGCAAGGGCAAGGCAATGTGCCTCATAGGTCGCGCCTGTGATGCAAGCTGCATGCAGGTCGGCATGGCAGGACAACCAGGACGGCAGGTCCTGAACGACAATGTCAGAGATCAACATCCGCATCCTGAGGGGGGTGCCAGCAGTTCCGCGCCGTAATCCAGCGCAAGCGCCGACACCAGCGGGCAATTGTTGGCCATGCGGGCGGCCGCAAGGCGATCTTCCTAGAAGGCAATCACTGTGCTGGCGATCTGCACAATATCGGCCCTGCCCAGCAACAGCAGTCGCCGAAACACTGGTGCGCGGGAGGGATCACAAAGCGCCTTGAAGAACGCCGTATCCAGAAGGGCATCACTCGCCTGCGCAGCGGAGCGATGGGACGGTTTGGTTTGATCACTCAAAAGAGCAAACAGGCGCACTCATGCCTACAAGACAAACAAGACCGCTTCTCGCGTGGTGTGCTGGCAGTTCAGCCACATTCAAAACTGCCCCCCCTCACCCGACACGGGTTGGAGAGCCCTGAAGCAGCGGGGCGGATCATCCGATCCTGCAGAGTTTACCGAGCCCCCTGCACCACGTGGAGGCCGGGCGCCGTCTATCAAACACTGTATTCCGCTTGGGAAAAATGCCAACAGAGCAGATCCGCAAGCAGCTGACACCAAACCGTCACACAAAAGAAGTGGAACATTTACCCCTTGTCTGCGATCTTTTGGAACAAATGCCACCGGATTCCCTGAATTTTGTTATGACCCGATCCAATGACTACGCGGCAGACTTTGTGGATGTCGCCATCAGCATGGAGCAGGCGCTGGACGAGGCGGGGATATTCGCCGCGCTCCATGCCGCTTGCGAGCAAATGCTGGGGCCGACACACCTGTCCGGCTATGTTGCAGCGCTGAACAGGCGCACGGTTCGACGGGCTTTTTCAACCGGCATGACAGACTTTCCGGTCGACGCGATCAGGGACTGGCTCGCCGGCGCGGACTGCCCGCCGCCTGCGCCCCCTGCCCGCCCCGAGGGGCGCGAGATGGTCTTTCACAGGTTGACCGGCAACAATCAGACAATCGGCGGCTTCGTCCTCGAAACTGCCGACCTCGAAGCGGGGGGGAAGACTGTCGTCAATCATCTGGCCAGGCTGACCAGTTGCAGCCTCTCGACACTCCAGCGCCGCAAGCTGTCGCAGCTCGTGCTGGAAGCGCTCGAGCAAAGTGAAGAGGCAATCTCCTTCTACGATGAGGAAGACGGCGTCGTTTTCAGCAACCCGGCCTATCACCGTGTCTTTCCCTATTACCCGGACCGCCAGGGCCTGCTTGGCGCCCGCCACCTCGAGCTCTACAAGCTCGACCTCGACGCCGGCGTGATCGACGATCCCCTGGCACGCACGGACCCTGAAGCCTATCTTGCGGAACGGGCCCGCCTCGCCGACCGGCTTGTCGACAGCCATCGGGAAATTCAGCCGCTCGGCGGCAGGGTCTATATTTACTCAAGGGTCAAGTCGAAGACCGGGGCGACCATGTCGCGCCGGATCGATGTGACAGAGCAGTGGCAGGCCACGGCCCAGTTGCGCGAGCGCGAACGTGAGCTGAAGGAGTTGGTCTTTCGCGATACCCTGACCGGCCTCCGCAACCGGGCCTTCCTGCGCGAGCACATCGCCGGGGTAACGGCAGCGATTGAAGCCGGCACTGTCGATGGCTTTGGTATCCTTCTGATCGACCTCAATGATTTCAAGGTCGTCAATGACGGGTACGGTCACGATGCGGGTGACCAGGTCTTGCGGGCCGTTGCGGAACGCATATCCCGGACAGTCGGGGATCAGAATGTCGTCGCGCGGCTTGGCGGGGACGAGTTTGTCGTCGTTCTGCAGAACCAGACAGCCCGCCCGGTGCTCAGTTCGCTGGCGCGCAAGCTGATTGCAACCATCGCCCAGCCGATCGAGACCAGCGCGCGGATCTTCCGGATGGGGGCGAGCATCGGGATTGCGATGTCACCTGGGACGGGCGGCGCAGGCGTCCCGGACAGTGGCACCCGCGATGTCCTGGTTGATGCAGATGTCGCCATGTATGCGACAAAGAGCCAGCGGCCGAAGACGAGTGACTATGCCTTTTTCCGTCCGGCCATGCTTGACGCGCTGACACAGCGGCGCAACATGGTCGAGGCGCTGCGAACGGCCGTAGCCGAGCAGACCTTTGAACTGCATTATCAACCGCGTTTCTCCACCCACACCCGCGAGTTGCTTGGCTTCGAGGCCTTGCTGCGCTGGCGAGACGACCAGGATCGTCCAGTGCCGCCGAGCCGGTTCATTCCGCTCCTGGAGGAAACCGGCCTGATTGAACAGGTTGGCGAATGGGTTCTGGCCACGGCCTGCAGACAGGCACAATCCTGGCCCTCGCACCTGTCGATTGCCGTCAATGTGTCGCCGCTTCAGGTGTGCAATCCGCGCTTTTCCATGAAAATCGTGGAGACCCTGGCGCACACCAACCTGTCGCCGCACCGCCTGGAACTGGAAATTACGGAATCGGTGTTCCTGGAAAACGAACAGATCGCGATCCAGCGTCTTACAGAATGGCGCAATCTCGGGGTTCGCGTCGCGCTGGACGACTTCGGCAAGGGCTATTCCTCGCTGGATTACCTCAGCTGGGTTCCCGTCGACATCATCAAGCTCGACCGGACGTTCATCGCCCGTTTCGATCCGGCCGCACCGGATGAACGGGTGAAAGCGATCCTCAGGAGCGTGGTCGATCTCGGCAAGGCGCTCGGCATGATCGTGATCGCAGAAGGCGTCGAGCGCGAGGACCAGATGGACCTGCTGAACAGCATCGGCTGTCCCCAAGTGCAGGGCTTCCTGCTCGGGCGCCCGATGCCACTCTCTGCCCTGCCCTTGCTGCTCAGCAAGACCGGTTGATTGCCGCAACAGCGCTAGAAAAACTGGCCGAGTGGCCCCGATGACTGATGCCGACCAATTGTCCGCCCGCCCCGCAGCTTGCCAGCCTAGCTGCTGATCTGCCATCCCAGTGCCTTGGCCCTGTGGCTCCACAGCCTTGCATAGAGCTTGCCCTGCGCCAGCAAGGTATCGTGCTGCCCGCACTCCGCCACCTGGCCCTGATCGAGCACGATGATCTGGTCCGCCGCCTGGATAGTCGCCAGCCGGTGCGCGACGACGATCAGCGTCCGCCCAGCCACCAGCCGTGCCAGGGCAGTCTGGATGGCCCGTTCGTTGGTCGGGTCGATGGCGGCGGTGGCCTCGTCCAAGAGGACGATCGGCGCATCCTTCAGGATGGAGCGGGCGATGGAGACGCGCTGGCGCTCCCCGCCGGAAAGGGCGGCTCCGCCCTCGCCGACCTCTGTGTCATAGCCGCACGGCAGCGCCATGATGAAATCATGCGCCTGCGCTGCCCGTGCTGCCGCCTCGATATCGGCCTGGCTCGCGTCTGGACGGCCGATGGCGATGTTGTCCCGTATGGTGCCGGCGAACAGGTATACGTCCTGAAACACGACCGTAACGAGGCTTGCGAGCTCTTCTTCGCCAAGATTTGCGACATTTGCCCCGCCGATCGTCACTTTGCCGGAGGTGACATCCCAGAAACGGGCAATCAGGCTCAGGATCGTGCTCTTGCCGGCGCCCGAGGGGCCGACGATGGCCGTCATCGTGCATTCGGGAACAGTAAAGCTCAGCCCGTTGAACACAGGCCCTGCGCCCGGATAGGCGAAACCGACATTGTCGAAGCGCAGTTCAAAGCCCCTTGCCGTTTCGGGTGCCTTGGGCTCCGGGAGAGGATCGGCTTTGAGCAGGCGATCCATCCGGGTCAGCGAGGCATCTGCCATCCGCACCACCTCCATCACCCCCAGCAGCGCCATCAGCGGCATGTACAGGGTCAAGATCAGCACAAGGACCGTGATCGCCACTGAAGGCAGCATAAGCGCCGCGCCGAGCTGTTCTCCGGTCAACCAGATCACGAGGGGTACACCCAGCATGACGATCATGCCGAACAGCGCCATCGGGGCTGTGAGCTGGACCACCATCTTGACCGAGATGTCGCGGAAATCATCGATGGCTTTGCGGAACTCTTCCTGTCCCTGGCGGATCCGGTTGAAGGCCCGGATCACGCCCATGCCCTGGACATATTCGATCATCCGCGCTCCGGCCTCTGCCTGCATGTCCTGTCGGCTAAGGCTGAGACGGGACAGGCGGCGCGAGGTGCCGAGGAACACCGGCAGCGCCACCACGATGGACAGGGCTGCGGCCAGTCCGACGCGCCAGTCCTGCACCAGAAGCACAATGAAAACGGCCAGCGGCAGGCCGAGAGCCTGGGCAATGCGTGGCAGGCCGTCGGCAAAGAAACTCTCCAGCATCTGCATGTCGCTCGTGAGAACGGTCACGGTGTCACCGCGATGGCGTGCCTGATGGAAGCCCAGCGGCAGCCGGCGCAGGTGATCCAGCATCCTCAACCGCAAATGGCCCGCCACCTCGTAGGACGCAAGCCAGCTGTCACGTGCCGACAGCCAGCCAAACAGCAACTGGCCCGCCAGTGACAGCGCCATCAGCCCGCTGACCATAAGGATCCAGTCGCCGGTCAGCGTCCGCCCGGCCTGAAGGCTGGTGATCACCCAGACCACGACGGCAAAGCTTGCCCCGAGCGTCATCGACTGGAGCAGCTTGAACAGGATGCCCCGAGCCACGCGGCGCTTCAGCGGACCGGCGAGGTCCCAGGCACGGACAAGGCTTTCAAGGTCGGAACGGGGACCAGTTGCACTCATTGTCCGGCCTCCATCAAATGCCTGCGCATGGGAATGGCCTGTGCGGCCGAATAGTCCGCCCAGAGCTGGGCGTAGAGGCCCCCGGCGGCAATGAGGTCGGCGTGACGGCCCTGTTCCGCCACGCGGCCCCGGTCCAGCACGACGATCCGGTCAGCGTTCATGATCGTCTGCAACCGATGCGCCACCACGATGAGGGTCCGTCCCTTGGCCAGTTCGCCAAGCGCTTCCTGGATGGCGGCCTCGCTGTCGGGATCGGCGAAGGCCGTGGCCTCGTCGAGCACGATCACCGGTGCGTCCTTCAGGATGGCCCGGGCGATGGCGATGCGCTGGCGTTCCCCACCGGACAGGGTTGCCCCGCCCTCGCCGAGCCTGGTGTCGTAGCCGTCCGGCAAGGCGGCGATGAAGTCATGCGCACGGGCCGCCTCTGCCGCAGCCTCGACCTCCGCCAAACTTGCGTCCGGCTTGCCAAAGCGGATGTTGCTGGCGATGGTGCCGGTGAACAGGAATGTCTGCTGAAACACGAAGGCCACCTGCTCCATGAGCTGATCAAGCCCGATGTCGCGCAGGTCCTGCCCGCCCAGCGTGATCCGGCCGCCGCGCGGATCATGCAGCCGCGGCACCAGGCCGGCCAGCGTGCTCTTGCCGGATCCAGATGGACCAACCAGCGCCGTCATCTCTCCGGCCCTCGCGGTAAAGCTGACGCCATGAACGACATCGTGGCTGACGTAGCCGAAGCTGACATCCTCAAACCGGATTTCGTGGCTGTCCAGATCAAGGCGACGGCCGCTGTCCGCTTGCCGGGGCGTGGCCAGCACGTCGTCGATCAGCGTCGAGGCCATCGAGATGTGAGCCATGTTGTGGAACAGGTTGAACAGCTTCAGCAGCGGTTGGCTGTAGTTTGCCCCGAGGATGACGAACAGGCACAAGGTGGTGAGATCGATCAGGCCCGCCCGCATCATCAGCAGCCCTGCCGGCAGGATAAGGGCGATGTTGGCAACCACCAGCGTGTGAAACGCCGAGCCGAGCGGCACGAAGCTGCGTCCCATCTCGGTCTCGATGGCGGTGTAGTCACGCACGGCCTTCGCACTTTCATCAAAGGCGGCGCCGGTGCGATTGAACACCTTGATCACCGGCATGCCGGCCAGATACTCGACGACCGCACTGTTCAACCGTTCCGAGCGGCGCTGATACTCCCCGATCTGCACGCTGGTGCGGGCCATGGCGAAGATGATCATGAAGAAGGACACCGGGGTCAGCACGATCGTCACCAGGGCCATGCGCCAGTCAACGGCGAACAGCCACACGGTGACAGCAGCCCAGGTGCCGACTGCCGAAACCCCTTCGGGCAGGCCGTGGGCAATGATCAGTTCCAAACGCTCGGGTTCATCGACCACGAGTTTCTTAGCACCTCCGGACCGGCGCCCCTGGAACCAGCCCATCGGCAGGCTTGCAAGATGCCGCGACAACACCAGCCGGAGGCTGTGGATGAGATTGAAAGCAACCAGATGCGACAAGCCGAGCGCCAGCCCCATCAGCAAACTGCCGAACACAACGGCCAGCAGCGTCAGCGCGGCAAGTCCGGCGAAGCTGCTTGCCTCACCCGTCCCCGCGACAAGACCGGAAACGGCCTGCCAGACCACCCAGACCGGAATGAGTTCAAGGCCGACTGCACAGGTTGCGATGAGCACTGCAAGAACCAGCCTGCCCCGCAGTCCGGTGCCGTGACGGGTCAGGAGCTTGATGCTGGAAAAGAGATCCGGCTTCGGATCGGGCTCGGATGCTGATGTTGCCGACGGACGTGTCAGGGACATGGATCAAATCCTGATACTCGAAATCAAGTCTGCGCTGGCGGGCTCGCCCGTCACTCACGCCAAGTTGTCTGGAAGCAAACAGAAACGCGCAGTCTGGCCTTGCGCGTGATACCGAGCCGGGACGTCCTGCTTCTGTTGCAACGCAGGCTGTCCCGGCAGGGTCAGCGGACTTGACAATCGGCCGCAAAAGCGGACGACGACGCGCAAACTCAGAACCGGAGTTTCACCCCCGCTCCAAGCGTTGCACCCCGCGCGTAGGACACGCCAAACACCGGCGATCCGGAGGTTGGATCCGTCCCGAAGCGGTCCTTGACGGTCATGTATTCCTTGTCCAGCAGGTTCTCGCCAAAGAGGTAGGCTTCGCCGCTGCCCCAGTCGATGCCGACGCGCGCCGAGACGAGATGCACCGGGTCGAGCTTGCCGAAGTTCGATGCATCGGTGTAGCGGGTGCCGATGTAGTTGTAGGCCAGCTGAGCCTTCAGGCGGCTGCTGCCCATCCAGTCTCCAGCGCCGAAATCACTCATTGCCGCGTCATAGTTTACGGCTGCGCGTGCGGTCCACCGCGGTACAGTCGGCAGCCAGTTGCCGGACGCAAGGCCTTGCTGCAACTCCGCAGCCCCGGTCGGTACATCCACCAGTTCGCTGAAGGTATAGGCCAGGCCGCCGGCCAACGCCCAGTTGCCCGTGACCTTGAACTGGCCCTCCAGTTCGAACCCGGCACTGCGCGCATCGAGATTGTAGTTGTCACCGGTGAAGTTGGTGTAGTCCCACAGCGTCACCTGCTCTTTCTTCATGTCATTGAGGAAAGCCGCAGTGTTGATCTGCAGGCGATTGTCGAGGAACGATCCACGTGCGCCCACCTCATAGCTGATGACGGACGATGAGCCATAGGGATTGCGCGGAACACCGGCCCACATCAGCGAGTTGGTGAAGCCGTAGCCGCCGCTCTTGTAGCCGCGCGCGATGCTGGCATAGGTCATCAGGTCGTCGGACCATTCATAGGCCAGCGCCGCCCGGCCAGTCACGAAGCCATAATTGCGCTTGTCACGTTCGGAGAAACTCGGCACTGCCCCGTTCTGGCCATCACTGGAAAAGTCGCTGCTGAAGGACTTGGCTTCCCGCGTCGCCCGTGCCCCGACTGACAGCTTCAGCCGTTCCAGAACCGGATAGGTCACTTCACCGAAAACCGCCTGACCGGAGGTCCGCTGGTTATAGGTCATGAGACCGGTCGCGCTTGGGCCGAAATACCACATCTCGCTGGTACGGTCGCGGTGCGCCTTGTCCTGATACAGCGCGAGACCTGCGACCCACGCAATCGGGGCATCGGCGGCTGATGACAGGCGGAACTCCTGCGTGAACCGGGACTCGCGCTTCTTCCAGTCGATGAAATTCGTCGCCGGATTGAGGAAGTCCGCTGGCGGCAGGCCACTGAACTGGCCGGCAATGAAGGCGTCAGGATAGTTGTAGGTGTTCCGGCCGTTCAGCGTCGAGAAGCTCGTCTGAGAGGTGAAGGTCACTGTTTCGAAGTCATGCTCGAAACGCGAACTGATCAATGCGGTCTGGGTGTCATCGACCGTATGGTTCTGCGCGGCAAGCTTGGGCTGCCCCGGACGGATCGCAATGTAGGTGGTCGGCGTGATGTCCGTATCTTCGCCCTGAAGTGAGACCAGCCAGCGGGTCGCAGGGGATGGCGTGTATTTCAGCGACGCCCGCCCGACCCAGCTGCCCTCCGCCCCAAGCGCCTTGCCCGCCACATTGCCGATATAGCCGTTGGCCGCCGACCGCCGCAGCGCAACGCGCCCCGCCAGAACGCCGGGAATGATCGATCCGTTCAGCATGGTCTCGGCACGGTACAGCCCATCAGTGCCGATCTCGCCGCCGGCAAAGCCCTCAAATTCGTGGCTCGGTTCAACCGGAACAAGATTGATCGCGCCACCCGATGTGTTGCGTCCGAACAGGGTGTTCTGCGGCCCCTTGATAACTTCCACCCGCTCCAGATCGATGTAGGACGAGGAGAAAGACGCACCGAGCGGCAGGGGAGCACCGTCAATGAATGTCAGGACCGAGCTGTCATCGGCGCTGAGCGGAGACAGGATCGGCGCCACGCCGCGCAAGACGACAAAGCCGTTCGACCGGTCGCCAAATGTGCCGAGGCTGGCCCCGGCGACGTTTTTCATCACCGACTGCCCGTCGATGGCACGGCTCTGTTCGAGAGCCTCCGCCGTTTCCACATGAACCGAGATCGGCACCTTGCGAAGGTCCTCCTCGCGCTTGCGCGCGGTGACAATCAGGGTTTCGAGCAGCGTGACGTCGCTTTTGGCGTCCTCAGCGCGAGCGGGAGTTCCCAGCCCAGTGGCCATGGCAGCACTGGCGAGGATGGTGGAAGCGATCAGTCGGGAGCGGAGACAGTTGAAGATGGTCACTTTGCAGCGAGCCCCTCGGTTGGTGCGTTGGTGGAAGAAACGGGATCGGTGGTGCCAGGTGACGGGGCGAACGCGACCCCGGCTGCGGCCAGACACAGCGCCATCGAAATCCAGAAGAAGCCGTCAAGCCCGATGATCGCGATCAGCGTGCCGGACAACGAAGCGGCGACAATCGCAAGTGTCAGATCGATGGAGGCAAAAGCCGCTGCCCGGCTGGCCGCCAATCGGCCATCACTGACGCCAAGCGACAGCGCCTTGAACGGGGCGACATAGGCATAGCCAAGCGAGAGGAAGGCGAGCGATACACCGACGGCAAAAGCCGGGCCGGCCAGGACCTGGTGGAACAGCGCTGCGAAGGTGAATATCAACGCCCCAGTCAGGTTCATCCAGCCGATGGTTCGCAGTCCGCCGAGCTTGAGCAGCAGGGCGCCGCTGCCAAAGGCAATCACCAGGCCGAGTACATTGCTGCCAAAGGCCCCGAAGAAGCCGGCTGCTGCTGCCGGAACGCCCTGGTCGACCTGCAGGATCGGCAGATAGCCGGCAACCATGCCAAGTCCGAGCTTGCTCAGGAGGGACAGCAGCAGCAGCCTGCGGGCTGCGGGAGCTTTCAGCAGCGAGTTCGACGGCTGCAGCACGTTCACCGAACCAACTGGCTCGCTCGCCTCCGGCGCAGGCGCAGTTGGCAGCATCAAGACCGGCAAGGCCGCCAGAACCGCAACACCAGCAATAACCAACGTCAACGTCGGCCAGGACCATGCGGAAGAGACAACAGCGATCAGGCCGAGCCCGACACCGCCGAGGGTGAAACCGACCGTCTGCCAGATACTGGCCTTCTGCCGCCCACGTGTGTCCAAGCTGGTGATTGCATAGCCGTCGAGGCCAGTCGTGCCGGTGGCCAAAGCCACGAAGAGCGCGGCAGAAAGGACCATGATTCCAGTCAGGTGACTGACAGGATCGACAAAGCGGAACGCCAGGACCACCGCAATGGCCACGGCCAGTGCGACCAGGATCACCGTCTTGTAGCGCTGGGCCATGGCGGCCTTGGGAGACCGCGCTGCATAGCCGTCAACCGCCGGAGCCCAGAACAGGCGCAGGGCATAGGGCAAATAGACAAGCGACAGCGCGCTGATCATCTCGGCCGGATGCCCGGCCTCGCGCAATTGCGCCGGCAGCAGATAGAAGACGTAGGACATCGGGACCGCCGTGGCGGCATAGAACGCAGCCGCCCCTGCGAAGGTCGCGGCGGATCCTGAACGGCTGGCTGAAGTGAAGGTCACGGCGGGAACCCAGACTGTTGCATCTGGGGAAACTGCTTAACCGCGAAGGGCTTGTGCGCGGCGGGATAAGACTATTGCGTGTCAGGCATTCTTGCCCCGCTCGGCCCCGGGCGGGTAGCCGTAGTGGCGACGATAGGCGGCGGTGAAATTTGCCGGGCTCGAGAAGCCGCAACGGAAGGCAACCTCAGCGATCTGCAAGCGCCCGTCACGCAGCAGCACGCGGGCCTGTTTCAGCAGTTCGGACCGCACATAGAGCGTGATGGAGACGCCGTAGGTCGCCTTGAACGCCCGGCGAAGTGTGCTCTCGTTGGTGGCAAAGCAGTCTGCCATGTCTGGCACGCTCGGCAGATCGGCGGCATGAATATCGAGATACTCACGCAAGGCCACTGCCAGTTCGCGTTGTCGCCGGGTTGCCGAAGCGCCGCTCGGGGTGACCCCGAGCGCAGTTGCCAGTTCGACCAGGGCGGCAAGACCGAGGCTCGTCAGGGACAGCCGCGCCAGATAGCCATCGATCGGCATCTCGAACATCTGCCTGAGCAGGCGCTGGATCGAACCGGCAAGTTTCAGACGGTGAGCGACCAGCCCCTCCCCCTGCAACAGGTTGGTCAATACATCGGGCGGTACAGTCTCATCCCATTCTGCGGCAAAGAAGTCGGCAGAAACATACAGCGAGGCCATCTCGATGCTGGCGTTTTCCGGTTGCTTCTCAAGGAACGGCAAAGGTCGGCCGGTGCCGTAAACCAGCAGGTCCGCGCCAGCCTTCAAGTCAAGCGGCATTCCGTCCACTTCACTGCGCCAGGCGCCTGAAAATGCATGGGTGATCAACAATCCCGGCGCGACCAAGCCGCCCACCACAAACGGCTCGGTCGTGGTCAGGCTGCAATCCAGATACTGCAGGCCCGGGATCAGCATCCTCGCCCGGTGCCGGCCACGAGCGAAAGGATCCTCCGGACAGTCCGCAGGTGGAGCCACAAGCACATCGGCGACTGAAACGACAGCGTCCTCATGCGTCGCGGCTGCATCAGGCGTCGCGCCGTCGCGATAAGGAGACCAGTCCGTCATGACCGGCGCACGCTTTCGCAGCCATGCGCCGGACGCGCCTGGATCGACTGTTTTGAGCAAACAAGGAGTGAGAGGCAGTACATGGGACAGGACCACTTCGCAGATGCATAATTATGAGTTTTATACTCATCTTTTATGCGCTCCCGCAATCCCATCAACACGCCGACCATGCAGGCAACAGCAACTTCGAGCCGGCAAAACACCGTCCTCGGGCCACCGTCCATAGCAATGTGTCAAGCGGCATGGTGATCAGCAGGTCTGTGGAACGGTCAGGAACGGCCGCACATTCCCAAATCGGACACCGGCACGCAGCTTCCGACCAGAGCCATGGCCGGTCAAAGTGGATTGACAAGATGCCGGTTCACCAGATCCGATCCACCTGGAAAACGCGCAGGAATGTTTCTCGCCAAACGTTGCAAAACAAAAACGGCGGCCACCAGGGCCGCCGCCGACTTGCGCTCAAAGGAAGCGCGATCATTCCCACTCTATTCTCCAGACCGCATATAACAGATTGAAATCACTCGCAAATATTCTCTGGCGATGCGAAAAATCCGACGCTTGGGCCGTCAAAAAGCTACGCTTTTGATTTTAAAGGGAAAATCACTGAAAAAATATTTTTGAGGTTTCGCCAACTATCGGGACCGGCCTGACAATTTTGGCACCTCGTGGCATCCGGCGGCATATCCGACCCGAGTCAAAAAGTACCGTCATTTAATCTATATCACGCATCGCGGGCGAATGTCATCCGGCCGGACGCGAGCTGCACGCGGCCTAACCGAATCTTGTTCAAGCACTACCGCTGGCTATATTACTGGAAATAGTTTGGAGGTTTCGCTGGGCAGCTCGAAAAAACGCGCCATTCAAAACTATAGATCTCGCCTAAGCGAGCGTGGTTTGGCTCGCTTTGAGGTGCTTGGTCGCGATACTCTGCAGGCCACCAAGCCCGTAAAGCGCCGTGCGAGCCTTCGGCGCGACGCCTCTAACCGCCTCATAACAGGATCCCCGACATGTCCGAAATCGTCCGCGCCCTCGTCCCGCTCGACAGCCATTCAACCGAGGCGTTCCAGACGGCATTCGGCTACGCCAACGCCATCTGCGAAAAGACCGGTGCGACAGATATCATTGTGCTGACCCACACCAAACAGCAGTTGGATCATACGAGCCTGTCCCGCCTTCTCGGCGACGGCACGGTGCGGGCCCTGGCCAAGGGACCGGTCACCCTCGGTTCAGGCGTCCGACTTCATGCTGAGACCATGCGAACGCTGGGTTGGCCGCAGCGTAAATCCGTTCTAGTCGTCTACTACGCCGAGACCGGCATCCTCGATCTGGCTGACGGAACGCGGAATGTGGCCGGAGTCGTCGCCGTGCCGGACGTCCCCGGCGAGGCAGATGACTGGGCGAAGCGCTGGGGCGTGATCATCCATGGCGAAGACCGCAAGGCCCCGGCGCCTTTGATAGAGGATGAAGTTGTTGTTCGGGCTCTCACAACCTTGTCCCGGATGGTCAACCTGTCCACCGGCGTTGGACATCCGCGCGACAAGGACTTCGCCAATGAAACTCTGCGCATCCTGAGAGCCAAAGGTCACGCCGATCCCACGTCGAACATCAGGTCCTGGGCCATCCGTCACGGTTGGAAGCCAGAGCACGCCGTCAAACTGGAGGAAATGTCGCGCAAGATCTGGGCGCTTAAGGGCAAGCCCAGCCTAGCGAGCTTCCATAATCCAAATGAGCGCTACGACCGCTGGCGCCGCGGCGAGGATTGAGTGCTCAGCTCCCTACCCCGATAGTGCACGCCTATCGAGCCCACATTTGTCCGAGTGTTGAAATTGCGGGTACGGCATCGAAGAAGACCTGCAACCGCCACCGGATTATCGCGCATCTGAAATGCGCTATAATCAAATTCAATCCGGAGACTTTAAACTCGCCAATGCAAAGCTTGATGGAGACCACGTGGCAAGCCTGCGGGGGGCACCATCGGTCTTACGTAGCGGGAAATGAAATCTAGGCAGCATCGACGAAGAGAAGTGGCGAAAATGATTGCGTGATCCTGATCCTACCCGCGCCCGATTAGACATCATCGCGCGTTGGCCAGTCCAATGGGATGAGCGCGCGGCCTGAAGCCCTGGTCCACCGCTCACGAGTGGCAGCCACATAGCGGGGATCATCAGCAAAATAAGCATGCTCTATCAGTAGAACTTGCAGGCCGGACCGCCGAGCGGTTTCACGAAACAGGAAGTCTATATGCTTGCGCATGGCCTGCACGTCTTCGTCTTCCTCGCGGCCCGCAATCTCCGTCTCGTCTTCATCTTCTCCACTCGTAGGGAAATACGGACGGCTAATTTGGTCAAATACGAGCACCCCAGGAACCGGGGCCATGACGGTCTCGAAGTATCGCTGCAATGCAAACGATAGTGAGATGTGGATAGCTAGATAATTCTGATCAGAACCGATGTCCGGCATTCGTAGGATAGCACCGCTGTCCGCCTCGATCACCGTGACCTCCGGCTGGCGGGACGCGAGAAGTCGAGCTCAGATCCCACGCAAGGAGCCACCGTCGGCAGTGCTGCAAAGGCTTCCGACGCGAACTGGGAAATCTTGTTCTCGGCGCGACGCAGCTTGATCTCTTTGGCTTCACGGTCGACGCGAGACTCCAATTCTGCGATCTCGGCCCTTAGTACACTCAAATCGCGCGACACTTGGCGTGACTCATCCACGCTCGATTCTAGAAAGAAAGACACTCGTCCAAGGAGATGCGCCCGCAGTTGCGCCAAATCGGCCATCCGACGTGTGTCCTCACTCTGCCGCAGCCAGGTTCTGATTTGGTCATCCACACTTCGAAGTTCACCATTGAGCCTGCTAATTTCGTCATCAAGGGTTCGGTCGTGCTCAACCAGCTTGGGCCTTACCCGCTCAACCGCTGCGCTCTCTGCTCGTACCGTCGCGAGGGTCGCTTGCAACGCACTAGCCGTTTTGCGGCCCCGTTCAGAAGGTGCGTCGCACACCGGACACACGCCAGCGATATCTTTCAGGTGAAGATGCTCGGCAAGCATGAGTTTCTCGTGCTGCTGGGTCACTGCGCCCTCGAATCCAGATGCTTCGCGGATTGCGGTGCGAGTCGCCTGGAGTTGGCGTCGTGAGTTACCAAGGGCGCCTAATATTTCGCGACGGCGCGAATGAAGCGCTCCGAGTTCCCCTTCGCTGGGATATGTGTTCGCCTCAAGCTGAGTGTCGGAGACGGCTTTAACTTGCGCCAGCAGTTCTACCTCACCAGCGTCATCGGATGGCGCCGACGCGATGCCAATCCGATGCGCTTCCGCAAGCAGGCTAGCAGCGCGCTGCTTCAAGACTGAGTCAGCTGACACCCGAGATCGCTCTCGGGCCTCCTCCTTGTCGAGTGCACGCTGCAGTTGCCGAAGCCGCCGCTCAGCCATGGCGCTCGCCTCGTCATTGACCCGTAGGAAATAGGGCATCGACGCGAGGATATCCCGGGCCTTGTCCGCTTTTTCAAGGCCGTGAAGTAGGACCGTCTCGCTATAGATGACCTCCTTTGTCACGAACATATAAGGTGTAACATGACGGACAGTGGCCCTACCTCGCACTGCCTTGGTAACGTCGACATCACCACCAAGGTCGCCGATTCCGAAAGCTCGCTCGATGAACGCCTTGGCGGCATCCAACGTGGTGGCCCCCTCGAAATCAGCGATCATTCCGGGCAAAGGTAAGTTCATACCCGACGACGTGAACATATGCGTGCTGGTTGCTTGACCGACAGGAGGGACGATACGCCCAATGATCATCTCGCCGGAACCGCTAGTCCACTTGACTCCTACTGCCACGGTTCGACGCCGGACGTGGGCCGGCAATTCGCATTTGCTTGCCCCCAGACAGTAGTCGATCGCCTTAATGAGGGTCGATTTACCAGTGCCGGATGCGCCGGTGATAATGTTCATGACACCAGGCTTGAGTTCTACCTCCCTGCGTTCACCAGACACGCTGAGAAAGAAGATATTAGAGATATTCCAGCGCGTCATACTGTAAGGCCCATCATATCGAAGATTGTGCGTGTGGAGCCTGCGGAGGCGAACCAGAAGCCGAGCCGCTCAGCACGCTTGATCGACTGAGCGGGGCCCTCACTCAGCGCGGTGATCGCGCCCTTCTTTACCTTCTGGCTACCCAGCTCCAGTCGTGCAGCCGGGCTCACAACAAGGATGCGGCTAAAGCATCCAAAACGGATCGCTTCGGTTACGATGTCCATGGACGAGTTAACCAGGTTTGATAGGCCAATTTGCACCTCCGGCCGACGGTTCAACCATTCCTGTAAGCCGGTGTTCTTGTTGGTTCCGTCAAAGCAGCGGCCAAGATCTCCGGCCAAGGCGATTGGCAAGGCTAGATAGACTGCTGGAACCTCAGGTCCCTTGGGGTTTATCGAGAGGAATGCAGTCGTAAAACTGACCAAAACGAGGGCACAGAAGGCGGGATTCGTTTCGGAATAAATGTCGTGAGCAACGTTCATTCAGCATCGCCCAGCAGCTTGGCATAGTCGGAGTGCCAGCCGACCTTTAAGTCGATCGCCAGCACTTGATAACTACCGCGAATGTAGTAAGCAGCGCCCCAACCCTGCGCGATTGGCCGCACAGTACTGGGCGCGTTCTCATGTGTCCATCTCATGATTTCGAGACCCGATTGACACTTCCCCTTTTGATCAAGCTCAGCGCATTCCTCCACCATCTGACTGTGGCGATCGGACCAGTGTTCTTCGAGCACGAGATCGTAATCGTTAATAGTGACCGCCATTGCAGGACTGCCGTTGAGCCATTTTGACCTTTGTTCTCGCGCCTTCCACTCCTCGCGGATCGCTTTCGAGAAGTCCGACGTCTTGCCGTCGACTAATTGAATCTGACGAGCGAGCATGCCGTCAGGCTGATAATCCCTCGGCGGGCTAGCGATCTCGAAGTCGGGCACGAGCTTGTCGTGCTCGATATCCGAGACGATGGCGCTGATCTGGTGTTGCAGTTCGCCGCGAGCGATAACCCGCTCTCGCTTTCCGCATAGTGAGTAGATGATCTGTCGGTCCCACCACTCGACCAGGCGCATAGCTACGGCCGGCCGCTGCTCGGGTGGGAGAAGCTTTAGATGTCCGGCAACGTTGTCCTCAATGGCGCCTACGGCGGCGCTGCCGGGCTGAATCACTGTGCGACGCATGAGATTGAGCCGCTCTGTATCCGTGAGCGACAGGAAGGCCGAACAGCCATCAACACGGTCGGCATGGGGCAATGCCTTGCCCATCTTGCTGGCGGCAGCGCGCGCGTCCAAGACGCGCTGAGCTTCTTCCACCATTGCCTCAACTAGCTCGGTCCGCTCAGCCTCCAGGTTGGTCAGAGCAATCAGGGGGCTATCGAGCCCAAGTTTAGCGACCGTCACCAGATGAAGCGTTGTCTCGGAGAGAGTAAGATCCGGCAGGATATCAACCCAGACTTTCACCGTCTTCCACAACGCCTTCGACTTAAGGCTGATCACCGGCGGTGCATCGCTGGTCGAGTGCTTAAGCTGGTACAGCAAATTGTGGCCATCAACTTTCAGGTCCACGTCGTCCAGCTGCTCAATCCCTACAGCTGCGTTGTCCGTATCTTGGCGCATCAATGTCAGAAGCGCGAAGAATGCTTGATAGTAGAACCCCAGCGCGGAAGCTTCCGCCGAATGACCTGCGCCCTGCTGTTGCTTAACCATAGTCACTCTTAGTCGCCCCCCACTAGTTTTAGTGTGACCGTGTTCCAACCACAGCTCAAGTGGTGATGCGCCAGTTACACAATCCTACAATCTAAAGAGTGCCACCGAAGGCGGCTTGGGATTAAAATTGCCGTCATCTTGTCATAACAGTTCCAGCCGACTTCGCCGTCGGCGTGACCAGATCAACCACCTTCCAGCCTTGCTCCTGCGCTGGCCCGATCAACATCTTTGCCTCTGATTTACGCAGCGCCAGCCCAAGCAACTCGCGCGGCCGGGTCACCCCTACAAAGACATTGGTCGCCGCTGTTAGTCCCACCCCGGCGAAAGGCTGGGCGGTGACGCCGAAGGCGCGCGGGAGCACCGTAGTCAGGTCTATACACTGCTCATCCGCTCTGCTGCCTTTCCACACCTCGCTCTCTACGACGAGGATTCCGTCCACCGTCTTGCCCTTGACCGAGTGAATTGATCCAAGCCGCAGCGTAATATCGCCAAACTGCATGTGCTTGGTCGAGCGGCGCTCTGGATCAGTGAGATCCGCCTTTTGTTCGGGGGCGAAGCCACAGAACACGGCGATCTCTTCAGCCCCGCCCTCGGGGTGCGGACTGAAGAGCGGCAGGAGCGCTTCGAGGAACACCAGCCAGCGGGCTTCTTCCCAAACTGCGTCGCCAGCGAGGACATGATCTCGCAGCAACCGGCGCACTTTGTGCGGCAAGGCGACGTCGCGGTGCGCAAGCGTCGCCCAGACATTGTGTGCGGTAATCAAACGATAGTTGGCGGCCATCCATCCATGAGCGCGCGCCAGGCTGGCAACGCCAACAGCGAGCATCTCGCCTACCTCTGCGGGAGACCGTGTCGCAGCGTGGTGAACTGCTGCTCTCTGGAGTTGGCGGCAGAGGAGATTGGCTTTCGCGCGCGACCCGCCTTCGCTCCGATATGCCGGGTGATAGTCGACGAGGCTCTTGGGTTGCCATGCACCTTTCTTACCGGGCAGGTTGTGACGCGAGGCGACCGCCCAAATATCGCGCGCGCCGCACATGCCTCCCCAAAACTCGCGCGCTTCATCGGCGAAGGCTGGCAGCACGCCACCAATCGTCGCTTCGTCGAATAAAAACATTATGCGCGAAGCGGGTCGCGCATTAGCACCGATGATGGTTTGCGCCTGACGGGCAGTTAGCTGACTTGCAAAGCCCGCGATTTCTTCGCCGAAGCGACGGCTAGTATTGAGCGGGATGCATTCTGGTCCCGGCGTCCAATAAGCTGGCACAGCACCATCGTCTTCGTAAAGCGTCTGGTTACTGTCGCCTAAGCGCTGAAACGCAGTACCGGCCCGCTTGAAGACATGCTCAAGTAACCTGAGCTGCTCCCCATGGGTATCCTGCGCCTCGTCCAGGAGGACGAGCGGGAAGCGCGCCCGCAACCTACCGGCAAGCTCAGGATTGTCTTTGAGCGCGCGCCAGGCGAGCGCTGTCATGTCTGCGTAGCGATAGACACCGGCCTTGACCATTGCCGCCTTGAGCTGGCCAAGCGCGATGCCGCAAGGCGTCTCCGCGCCGTGCTGGCCTTTGCGGCGGCGCACCGCCAAGCTTGCCGGGGATGAACCAGCGTCGGAAAAAGCAGGGTCGAGATCGAGGCGTGCTATCCAATCCTCGAGCCGCCGCTTCAGCTTGAGTTTGGTGTTCTTCGCCAAACCATCAAGGACGCGCCAACCCGGATATCGTCGCAGTGCTTCGGCCGCGAACGCATCATCGTCAATCTGCCGGACGCTCCAACCCAGCCCGCGAAGATAGGGCAAGGCAATATACTGGTTGATGAAGGCAGTGACGGTGCCGATGAAATGAGGATAGGCCATCAGCCGTGCCGCGGTCGGGTGGCTGGCGATCAAACCCTCGACCTCGGTCCGCGCGGCGTTGGTGTGCGAGATGACGCAGACGCCTTGCTGGCGGGTCGTCCAGTTGCGCGACAGCAACGCGAGCTTGGCCGCGAGCAGTGTAGTCTTGCCATTGCCGGGCGCGGCTTGGACATCGCACGGGTCGGTCCTGCCGAGGAAATTGGTCTGGCTCGGATCAGTGAAATCACAGCCGCCTAGCTCAGTGCCGAGTTCAGCGAGGAGTTCGGGGGTGAGTGGCAGGATCTCAAACATCGTGCTCGGCCGCCGGCGCCGCAACACCGTCCACTCCCACTTCGCCGTCCTCTGCATCCGGGTCGTCGGCGACGACAGGCGGCGCGCCGGGGGCATAACCGCCAGTCACATAATCAATCGCACGCACCAGATAGGGCGGAAGCCGATCGCGCATCTCCTGGGGGGTGTCGATGCGCTTGCGCAGGATTGCGGCGAGTTGCTCCGCCACCTCAGCTTTGGATGCCTCCTTGTCGTGCACGGGTTGGTAGATCTTAACTGCGATCTCGACTGCCGTCAGCCCCTCTTCCTTCCACCCTACGTAGGTGGCGCTCGCATCTGTGCTGATTTTCGCGAGCCGCTCCGGCTTACGGCTGCTGGTCTTGGCGAGTTGGACTGCCTTGTGAACGCTTTCAGCAAGCTCTGGCTGAAGCGCTAGGTCGAATTCGAGTGTCCAACTATCAGCAATGAAGGCATCGACGGGATCGCCGACGTCGCGTCGCAGCGTCTTCATTCGCGCCGCAACATCGCCTTCCGTCAGTTCGTTCGCGGTCTTGCGCTTGCCGACCAACGCCTTCGCCTCCGCAGGAGGTATGTCGCGGTCGGGGATCAGTGCAACCGGCACTGCAATCGCTTCGCCGGTCTTACGCTGTATGATGCGACTGTAGCGGAACAGCCCGCGGTGGCCGACATTGATGATCGAAACGCCGTGGCGGCTAAGCGGGCGACCGAGCTTCTCGGCTATGGCAGGCAGTAACAAATGCTCGCCGTCGCCTTCAACCACGATCAGCGCGCGTGCAAAAAAGAGATTCGCTTTGGTTGCGTCGAGGAAGCGACGCAGGAATTCATAATCATTCGGCTCGAGCCGGGTATGCGCCGCGCCCAGCGGATAGGCGCGATGTCCGACGATCATCGTCATCGTCTCGAGATCGGCGCCGGCGGCGAGTTGTGGGCTGTGCGTAGTGAGCAAGACCTGGACCTGCTGATGGGCTTCCCCCTTCTCGGCGTTGGGCTTGGCGGCACGGGCCGTGAGGACCTCCATGAACAATGTCTGGTGCTGCGGGTGGAGATGCGCCTCAGGTTCCTCAATCAACAGAAACGGCACCTGGTCGGGGTGCGATTGGAGCAGCAGTAGCTCAGCGGCCATAAACAGCAGATTATTGTATCCGAGCCCGCGCTGGACACGCTCGGTGCCGGCCTTGGCATTCAGATAGAGCTCAAAACGCTCGAGTATCTGGTCGAACGAGCCGCCCGCGCCGAGGTCGAGTGTTGCGACGAGGCGATCGTCGACGAAGGAGAGCTTGTCGAGGAAATCGGTGTTGACGCTGCTCGCGACTCCGCCGACCGCGGCATTGTCGCGCACGGCAGCGTCGGTCGCGGCGAGAGTGTCGTGGAGCGTTGCGTTTGCGCCCAGCGCCGCAGGCTTGCTCTGCGGCCCCATCGCCGGCATCGCGCCGAGAATGCGCGACAGACGGGAACGGCGGCCGGCGCGCATCTCGCGCTCAGCGTCTCGCAACGGTTTCAGATAAGTCGCCTTGAGATACTCACGCAACTCGCCGTCGAGCGGCAGGCCCTCACCTTCGCCGCCGGCTCGATGCTGGCTGGCGACAACGCTGCCGCCACCAGGCGAAATCCGCCGCGCGCCGCGCATGCAGACTTGGAGGCGCAGCTTTCCCTTTTCGTTGGTGCACCATTCGAGGAAGCGAGCTTCCTCGTCAGGACTGAGGTCATCGAAGGTGCACCGTACGATGAAGTCGCACCCGCGCACGCCCGCCGTGTCGACATGAAAGTCGTGCTCGTCAGGACGGATATAATCGTCGCCGCGTGTCCACAGCACGTAGCGGGCGGCATCGATGATTGCGCTCTTACCCGCATCATTCGGCCCAACAAGGATATTGAGCCCAGGCGAGAGTTTGAGTTCTAGCGGTGCGGTCGGCGCGAAGCACCTGAAGCCGCTCGCATAGATTTCAGAAATATACACAGTCGCCCCCTCAGCATTTTTTCTTATCTTGTCGTGCCATTGGCGCGCTCAGCGATGTCGGCGCAACGCTCCATGAGTGCAGAGAAAGGCTCGGCATCCTCCAGAAGGAGACCATCCTCGACCATGCGGGCGTAATCTTCTTCCAAAGCCTTCGCGCCATCACCGACCGGTACGAGCTGCAGCTTGCCATTAACGGCAGCTGAGTAATCGATCAGCGATCGATCCGGCGCCTTTTCGGCGAAGAACATCGTCTTGTGGCGTGCGACGGCGTCGGCCAGTTCGCGATCAGCGAAAGCAGCGGTTGCGAAGCCGGCTTCGTCCAGTCGAACCACGTCATGCCAATGCCGCGCGAAGCGATCACCGCGCAGGCGCTCCTGCCGACAAAAGACGTGGATAGCCGTCACCTTCTCCCAGAAGGTGCGCTCCGCATGCATCACACGCGGCCTGGCGGTCGGGAAGACGACCCCCTCGATCAAGCCAGAAGCGTCGCAGACCACGTCGCGCAAACTGGCCGGCTCGCCCGTCGATCGCGCGCCGAACTCAAGCATCACGCTTGGGGCGACATAGCCGGAGCCAGCCGTCGTTGCCGCGTAATCAATGAACAATTTTTCGCCTTCGGCGCGGATGGTGGCCTCAAGGGACTCTGCGGCCAGCGCGTCGGCGATGATACGCTGAACGGTGCCACCCACCCAGTTCGGCAACCGCTTGCGCACTTCACTCGACCAGCGTTTCTCCTCGCTGCGGGTCTTCGGCAACGCCTCGCCATCGTCGCCCACGAGGTCGGGGGCGATCGTTCGAATGTCATAGGTCAGATCGACGTCCTCGGAGAACCGCCGGATGACCCCATAGGCTTTGGACAGGGAAGTGCCGCCCTTGAACACTAAGTGCTCGCCGAGCGGCGATCCGTAAAGCACGGCAAGCGCCCAAACCACCCACGCATCCTTCTCGAGGAGGTGTGCCGGTCGACCAGAGCGATCGGCCGCGACGCTCATCGCCTCGCGGCGATCCGCGACCGAAAGGTGGAGAAAGGCGTCAGCCATGCGCGGCCCTCCCTACGCTGCGCGCGAGCCAAGACGGAAGCTGCGGCGCCGCCGCGACCAACTCGCTGAAGGCCGCTGGCGATAGCTTCCGCTTCAACGTGTTCAGAGCTGCCTCGGCCTTGTCTGGGCCAAGCCAGGCCAGCGCTCGCACCGCCTCACCGGCCGGTCGCTCGGCCATAGCCAGTTGCCAGCGCGGAGCGTGGCGAAGCTCAACTACCTGCTTGCCGAGGTTCATTTTCCGAGTACGACCGGACGTCAGATACACCGACCGGATCGGCACCTGGGTCGTGAGACCAAGGGTATTGGCGGCAGCGGCACCGCTCGGAACGATGACTTCGCCGCGCTGAGCCGCTAGCGCCTCGACCGCCAGTTCGACCGAAGGGGCCCTGGTGCCGAACCGGCTCGTGACCGGGAGAAGATAAACCCCGCGCCCAGCTCTCATCAGCTGCCCCCGCTCGGACAGACGCGACAATGCCTGATCCACCGCGGCGCGATTGCCGAGATGAAGCAAACCCTTTGCCGCGACGGGCATGCCCTCGGGCAGCCGCCTCGCATATTCGAGAATCCGTTCGGTCAAGCGCTGCATAGTCAATCTCCTGTCAGAAATATACGCAGTTTTCTGACAGTTTGCAATCGGCGGTCCAGTGCGCCCTCGCGCGGCGCTAGATCAGCGGAGCGCCCTTATCGAGAAGATCATCTAGAAAGTCTTCTCGCGATGAGACCGTGCCGGCGCGGGTAGCGAGGACCAGCGCCTCGACGACCTGACGCGCCAGCGAACGGGCCATCATACGCTCCTGCGTCGAGATGTCGGTCATGGCGCGACCATGCAGGAAAGCGCTTCTTATATTGAAAAGCTGCTCATACTGGTCGGCATAGAGACGGTCACCGAGCAGGCCCGCAATGCGCCCTCGCATCCGGTTCGTCGCGCGCATTTTTTTGTGGCGATCAGGGGCGACACGGAAACTGTTTTGATAATCGGCACGCAAGCCGAGCCCGGCCTCAATTGTCGTGATGTGTGCCAGGAACTCGTCTACGCCCTCAGCCAAGAAGGCGCGGACAAGGAAGTGGGCGATTGGCGTCTCGAACAGAACCGACTGCTTCGCCCAGTCGAGAATCTCCCACCGACTCTGGTCCCAAACGCTCAGCTCGGCCGCGGCGTTGTCGTCGAGCCGCAGCTCAAGCGGCCGCTCTTGCTCATAGGTCCCGCCATAGCCATCATCATAGATGCGGTCCTCCCAACACAGCGTGTCGGGTGAAGGCGGCGCACCCGGACGCACGAAAAGGTCGCTATCAACGGTGTAGACCCACGGTACGCGGAACCCGCGCCAGTCAAATTCCGGCATGGTCGACCAGCTCTCCCAGGGCGCCAGCAGGAGGAAGAACAGCGCTTCCTCGAAGGCGTTCGGGAAACGCCCTTTATGTGGTTCAATTCGCCCCAGGTCTTGGCTGAAATCCATGCCGAACACCGGAACGGCTCGTGTCCCGGGCTCGTCCGCGAGCGCCACAACCTCCTCAACGACGAGCCAGTGGAATTGCGAAAACCGCCCAGCGTCGAATTCCTGGCTCGGATACAAGCGCTTCAACCGTCGCTCATCGACGAGCGCCCGCAACTCGTCCGGCGTCAGCCGACACACCCGGGCCGAACCGAACACCAGCGGCGGCAGTTCATCAGCGAGATCAAGCGGAGCGAGATGCAGACGCCTTGCGTGCGTGGCGCGCAGCGCTGCGGTGAGCGCATCGGCCGCCAGGTCGGACGGCATGGCGAGAGCGTCCATGTCATCGGGCAGCGAGCACGGCATGCCCAGTGTCCGCAGCGCCGTTGAAAGCGCAAAGGCAAACCCGATCGTCCCGGCCCCAGATTGGTCGGCGCGGCACGCCTCGCGCAGACGCACGAATGCCGGATGTGCGAGGATATTGTCGGGTCCCGGTGGTCGAAGCCGCCACAGCTCGGCTATCGCGTCTAGCAGGGCCACGCTCGGGCCGGTCGCGGCTCCGCTCATCAGGCGATCCGAAGACGTCGCAGGAGCTTACTTAGGACCGCCTCATAGTCCTCGGACTTTGAAAAGTCGGCGTAGAGCTTGCCCTTTAGGAATTCAGGCAGATCGCACTCCTCGTAGAGCAGCGGGAGCACCACGACCTCGCCGCTGGCGATCTCCCTATTCATCGCCACGTCGAGCTCCTTTTTTACCCAGGGCGCGCCGATCGACTTCTTCGACAACACCACCGCGATGTACCGGCTGAGCTTCATGCCCTCCTCAATCTTGGCGATGAGCGAATCTCCAATGTCGATTTCGGCCTCGTCCAGCCATACACGCGGCACGCCATGCGCCATGAGATCCTTGCGAAGCTGGCGAACGAAGGGTTTGTCGACGCCCGTGTGGCTCAGGAAGATGCCATGGTATTTCTCGTGCGCGGGATCGGCCTTTTCCACAGCCAGGCTGTCGCGAACGAGCTGGTTGGCAGCCTCCGGCGATGTCGGTGCTGCCAGCAGCCAACCCGTCGTGGTCCCGAGCGTCACCCTGCCACCCAGACTATAGCCTTCCGGCGTCGTCGCGATCGCGCCGAACCCGTCGGTCGGATCGGACAGGCACAGGGTCCAGCCGCCTGCTTTAGACAACTCGTCGAAGTAGCGGGTAAATGGGCTGTCGGGATCGACGCTGCCCATCCGCCGCCCCTTCTTCACGAGAAGACCCGAGCGCTTCACGAAGCTGGCGATCTTCGGCGCAACATAGCCGAGATGCGTCTCGCGATAGCCGAAGAAGTTCATCCGTTTAGGTTCGGACAGGCACCAAACGACGGTGGCGCCGTCGGCAATCGCCACCTCCATTTCTTTCTGCCGGTCCTCAGCGTCAAAGGCGGCGTCGATGTCGTAGCTGTCGTTCTGACGCTTCAGCTGGCCCAGTTCGTTGGGCTCGTTCGAGAACTCGCCGGCCCTGCCGAACAGGAAATGCGTGTAGCTCTCCGGGTTGATGATGATTGTGTCATATTCATAGAGGGGATACGCGGCACGCTCGCGATCCGCGCCTGGCTGGCACAGACCCAAATTTTCGATATCCACTCCCTCGATCGCGTCACCGGTATAGGTCACGCCGATCGTCAGCACCTTTCTCATCAGCCATCCCTCTTTCGACTTTCGCGACCCTTGTCCGCCGCGTCATTTGTTCCTGCAGCACGCTCCGCGTCCCGCGTCGACTTCACGTCCATGACCTCGCCACGGCTGCCGACCAGCGCGATCTCGATGCCGGCCACCGAGCAGCGGGGCGCCAGTCGTTCCGCTAGGCGCAAGGTGCCTTCCGTGAAAGGTACGACGGCAACCTGACGCCCTTGTGATGGTGTCGCCATCAGCATGCCGACCGTCTCGCATAGGCCCTTATAGAGCCGGGACACCTGACCTGAATGCCTGGTATTGATGATCCCGCCTTTGCATTCGGCGGAGATGACTTGATTGCCGACCTCCGCAACCACATCCCCCAGACCCGACTTGGGATTGACGGTGATCTCCTGGCCCGCAGCGTTCCGATATGCGCCGCCGTAGCTGGTGCTGCCGATGCTCGAAATCTTGGTGAAGCCTCGCCGGACCAGCCAACCCGAGAAGTCGAATTGTTTGCCATGTTCACCATCGGGATGGACGCGGACGTGGTGGGTATCCTGCGTTCGCAACAGGTGCATGGCATAGGCGACCATCACCGCGCCTTCATAAAGATGGTGTTCATGCTCGCCGTCGGATTTTCCGATGCGGTTGGGCGGCGGCGAAAGCGCCGTGACCAGATCTTCGAAGTCCACAATTGCCCTCCAGCAGGTTAGAATATCTGATTGACTGAGAGCAATCTGCATCCAGCAACTCAAATCGTTCAAAGAATACCATAAACGTATCTAACGCCAGTATCTCGCCATGCCTCTGTTCGGCCAGAAGCTGAAATGAATTGGATACCTGCCGAGGTCGGTGGAGGGGAAAGCCTTCCCCTGCGTCCGAGTCTCTCGTCTCGATCGACCCCTTCTGCGGGGTCGGCGGCCCCGCAACGCCCCGCTAGAGTGAGAGTGCGGACCGGGTTCTGTGACGGGTTGAAGGTCGGGAGAGAGGCTTCTGGCGCCCGTCGCGGAGAACCGCGATGTCCAAAAACACCACTCGCGCTCGCACCGGCTCGGACAGATCGAGCCTCTACGACAACATCACCAACAAGATCATCGGCGAGCTGGAGGTCGGGCGCGTACCCTGGGTCCAGCCCTGGGGCACCGCGGCGGCGAAGGCGCCGCTCGCCATGCCGAAGAATGCCGCCACCGGCCGCCAATATTCGGGGATCAACGTCCTGATCCTCTGGGGCGCGGTGATCGAACACGGCTTTCCCGGGCAGGGCTGGCTGACGTTTCGCCAAGCGCTGTCTCTCGGCGGCAATGTCAGGAAGGGCGAGCACGGCACCACCGTCGTCTACGCCGACCGCTTTGTGCCGGACGATGAGAAGAAGCGCGCGCGCCACGCTGGCGAGGAAGCCCAGGCGATCCCGTTCTTGAAGCGCTTCACGGTATTCAATGCGGCGCAGTGCGACGGTCTTACAGAAGATATTTCCGCCGTCGCGCCGCCGTCTCTGCCGGGTTTGATCGAACCCAGGGTCGAAGCCCTGATAAAGGCGACCGGCATCGACCTCCGCATCGGCGGCAGCCGTGCCTTCTACGTCCCGGCCCACGATTATGTGCAGGTGCCGCCGCCACAAGCCTACTTTGAGCCGATCAACTGGCACCGGACGGCGCTACACGAACTTGGACATGCCAGTGGCCACCATTCGCGGCTCAATCGTGATCTGACCGGCTCCTTCGGCTCGAAGAAGTACGCCTTCGAGGAGCTAATCGCCGAGATAAACGCTGCCTTCTGCTGCGCCTCTCTCGGCATCGCACCGACCGTGCGTCACGCCGATTATATCGGCTCCTGGCTGGAGGTGCTGCGCGAGGACAACCGAGCGATCGTGCGCGCTGCCGCGCAGGCGAGCAAGGCTGCGGACTATCTCCTCGGTTTCTCGCCGGACCTCGTCGCCGCGGAAGACGATCAGCGGGAGGCAGCATGATGGCCGCTCGCCCGCCAGTTCAGCACCTCCTCAACAATGCGCTTGGCTTCGCCGCCGGAGCGCGCCACGCGACCTCGATGCCCGAACGTCTCGCCGGTCAAGTCGTGTTGCAATGCCTGGGCAACGCGATCGAGCTGTCCCTCAAATCGATCTTGCAGACGCACGGCTGGAGCGACGATCGATGCCGGCGCGAGATTCGGCACGATCTGGTGAAAGCCTTGGCGGCGGCTCAGGATCTCGGCTTCCGGCCGAGCGATCCGGCGCTTGAGCCGTTCATCGCCCTTTCACCGGAGCCACCGCATGGTCGTGCTCGCCGCTTGCACATCGCAGGCCGCTTTCTATGAACACGGGGTCGAAATGACCGAGCAGTTGCTCCGCGACATTGCCCTGTGGCTGCCGAGGGCATGAGAGGGAGAGGAGTGTGGGGATTTCGTGACGGGTTTGAGGTCGAGAGAGAGGCTCTCGGCGCCCGTCGCGGAGATTACCCCGATGGCCACCACCGTTCAGAAACTCACCCTGTCGTCCTCGCGCGACATCCCCTTCAACAAGCTGATCCTCAGCCAGTCCAATGTCCGCAAGGTCAAGGCCGGCGTGTCGATTGAGGAACTGTCGCAGGACATCGCCCGGCGCGGCCTGCTTCAAGGCCTCAATGTCCGGCCCATCGTCGATGCCGACGGCAATGAGACCGGCATGTTCGAAATCCCCGCAGGCGGGCGTCGTTACCGGGCGCTCGACCTGCTGGTGAAGGCCAAGCGTCTGGCGAAGACCGCGCTCGTGCCCTGTGTCGTGCGCGAAGCCGGCGCCGACATCCTCGCCGAGGACGATAGCCTGGCCGAGAACATCCAGCGCGCGCCGCTTCATCCCCTCGATCAGTACCGTGCGTTCCAGGATATGCGCCTCAAGGGCATGTCCGAGGAAGACATCGCCGCGGCCTTCTTCGTCTCGGTGAACGTGGTGAAGCAGCGCCTGCGTCTGGCATCCGTCGCCCCCTCGCTGCTCGACCTCTACGCCGACGACGGCGTGACGCTGGAACAGCTCATGGCCTTCACCATCAAACCCGACCATGCCCGTCAGGAACAGGTCTGGGACGCGATCAAGGATTCGTGGTCGAAGGAGCCCCACCAGATCCGACGCATGTTGACCGAGACCACGGTGCGCGCTTCCGACAAGCGGGCGCAGTTCGTCGGTCTCGCCGACTATGAGGCCGCCGGCGGCATCGTGCTGAACGACCTGTTCCAGTCCGACGATGGCGGCTGGCTGCAGGATGCCGGCCTGCTCGATCAGCTCACGGACGACAAGCTGAAGGCGGAAGCCGAGGCGATCGGCGCGGAAGGCTGGAAGTGGGTCGATGCCAGGATCGAGACGCCTTACGGCCACGGTCATGGCCTGCGCCGGCTGATCGGCGCGACCACGCCCCTGACCGATGAGGAACAGGCGACGGTTGATGCCCTCACGGCGGAATACGAGGCGCTGGAAGCCGAATACGCCGAAGCCGAGGAATATCCCGACGAGGTGGACGAACGAGTCAGCGAGATCGAAACCGCGCTCGCCGCCTTCGAGGATCGACCCGTAACCTACGATCCGGCCGAGATCGGTCGCGCGGGCGTGTTCGTCAGCATCAATCGTGAAGGCCGTCTGTGGGTGGATCGCGGCTATGTCCATCCCGAGGACGAAGCCCCGCTGGTCGTGGAGGACGGTGAGGACGATGGCGAAGGCGCCGCAACGGATGGGCCTGCCTCTTCGATCCCGGCCGTGCAGCGGGCGGTCATCACCGTCGGCGGTCAGGCGGCCGAACCGGAAGAAGAAGAGGAAGATAGCGCGATCAAGCCGCTGCCCGAACGGCTGGTCTCGGAACTGACGGCGCATCGGACGCTGGCGCTGCACGATGCGCTGGCGAACAACCCTCACGTCGCCATGACGGCGTTGCTGCATCGGTTGGTGATGGAGCGCTACCACTATTCCGCACCGAGCGGGTGCCTGGAAGTCACTGTTCGTCACCACTTCTTCTCGGCCCAGGGAACGGACCTGAAAGACAGCCCGTCCGCCAAGGCCATTACCGCGCGCTATGAGGACTGGAAGGCCGATCTTCCGACCGACGACAACGCCCTATGGGACTGGATCGCCGCACTCGACGACGCCAGCCGCATGGCCTTGCTCGCCCATTGCGTCGCCTATGGGATGAACGCCCTCTACGAGAAGCCGAATCCGTTCAGCGGCAGCGGCCTCTCGCAGCATGGGCTGGACCAGCGCCTGTCCCAGGCCGACCGGCTGGCGCGTGCCACGGGTCTCGACATGGTGGAGAACGCCGAATGGCGGCCGACGGTCGAGAACTATCTCGGCCGCGTCACCAAGTCCCGCATCCTCGAAGCCGTGCGTGAAGGCGCTGGCGAACGGGCGGCCTCGCTCATCGAGCATCTGAAGAAGGGCGACATGGCCAAGGAGGCCGAACGCCTGCTGGCCGATACCGGCTGGTTGCCCGAGCCGCTGCGTCTGTTCGAGCCGGGTCAGGCCACGGACGATGCGGGCGCGCAGGGCTACATTGAGGCGCTGCCGGACTTCCTCGCCGATGACGACGAGGAAGAAATCCATGCCGAGGTTGATGCGGCCCATCTGATCGCCGCCGAATAATCCTCACCGACGGGGCGGTTCCGGTCGCCCCGTTTCTTTCCGCACCTTCGATCCATCAGGCCCGGCATCCGTCGGGCCTTTCTCGTTTCACTGAGACCTCTTTCATGTCCGCACATATCATCCACGACACCGCGCCGCTCGGGGCATTGATCCGCTACACCGACCACGCCCCGAAGCCACCGGCCCGCTTTACGAAGAAGCTCGCGGCCTGGGAGCGCCGCAATGGCGTCGGCCGGCTGGTGAGGAAGGAACCGGCGCGCGAGCGCCCGACCTATTCCTCTCCGGCGTCCATCACCCTGCATGAAGGCAATTTCTCCAGCCGCAGCGTGATCCTCGTGACCATCATGCGCACCCATTCGCTCGATAGCGATCTGACCTTCGAGATCGCCGAGCGTCCCGCCATCGGCATGGTGCGCGTGCTTCAGGATTTCGGGGGAAACAGCGAGCTGCTGCACCTTGCCGAAAGCCGTGAGGCCGCCGAGCTGTGGCTGGCCGGGAACAGACACGGCAATGCCCGTCTGGAGGACGTCAGCGCCGATGAGGTCGGTGCCGATGTCGTTGAAGGCCGGATTGCCGCCTGACCACCCCCATAATCACCTCAATCTGGCCCGACCTCCCCGCAGGAGTGTCGGGCTTTTTTGTTCCGGGAGGTCCGGGGCAGCGGCCGCAGCACCTTGAGAGGAAGAGGAAGGCCGGGGCGGGTTTGAGCCGGTTGGAGTCGAGAGAGCACTCCCGGTTCGGCCCGTTCCTGCTCTCCGAAAGCCTCCTCATGGCCGACTACTTCACCCACTTTTCGTGCCTGCTCGATGTCGGTACGCCCGACAACGCCGCCCGCGCACTCGATCTCTACAACACCCTGTCCGAGGAAGGCGCGTCGGAAGACCCGCCCTCAGATGGTTTCCTGCTGTCGATCCAGCCCGAGCATGGTGGCACGCAGCTCTGGCTGCGCGATGACGTTACCGGCGATCCCGAGCGCCTGATCCAGTTCGTCAAAATCTGTGCTGCCGAATTCAGTCTGACTGGCCGCTGGGGCTTCCAATACGCCAACACCTGCTCGAAGGCGCGCGTCAACGCCTTCGGCGGAGGTGCGCACGCTCTCGACCTCGCCACCGGCGAGACCATCGCCTGGACCTATACCGATGGCTGGCTTGCCGAGATCCTCGATGGAGGTGATCCCGATGCCTGAGATCATCGAAACGACCGTCTATCGCCTGAATGAGCTGTCCGACTCGGCAAAGGACAGCGCTCGCGCATGGTATTGCGAAAGCGCAACCGACGTCGACTGGCACGAGTTCGTCTATGAGGATTTCGAGACGATCTGCGAAACCCTCGGCGTTCGCCTCAAGACCAGGCCGGATCGCCTTTACGGCGGCGGGACACTCCAGAAGCCAAGCATCTGGTTCCGAGGCTTCTGGAGCCAAGGCGATGGCGCCTGCTTCGAGGCCTTCTATTCCTATGAGAAGGATGCGCCCCGCAAGATCAAGGCGCACGCGCCGCAGGATGCCGAGCTTCATCGGATCGCCGATACCTTGCAGGCGATCCAGCGGCGAAATTTCTACCAGCTTCACGGCGAGACCAGCCATCGCGGTCATTATTACCACGAATACTGCATGTCGATCTCAGTCGAGCGCGACAGTCTGACCTGGCAGGACATGACCGAAGATGCCGAGGAGGCCGTGATCGAGGCGCTACGCGATCTGGCCCGCTGGCTCTACCGCCAGCTCGAACGTGAATACGAACACCAGACTTCGGATGCCGTCGTCGACGAGACCATCGTCGCGAACGACTACACCTTCACGGCGTCGGGCCGACGTGTTGGCTGAACGCCGGGACGTCATCGTGAACAACCCGCATCGAGAGGAAGAGGAAGGCCGGGAGGGGTTTGAGCCAGTGCGGTCGAGAGAGAGCGCTGCGCGGCTCGATCCGTTCCCGCTCTCCCGAGGTTCCTCCCATGACATATGCTTCCGCCGCGACCCTTCCGGCTGCGCCGATTTCTGCCGCAGTCGATACGGCCGTCGCTGTTCACCAGGCAGCACTTCTGCTTCTTCCTCATCTCGAACGCGGCCAGCGCATTGATGCCGCCACTCTGCGCGGCGCGATGGAAACCGCCTTTGGCGCGTCCGACGCCACGGGCGCGTGGGACTGGAAGACCGCCTATGAAGCCTGCGAGGCGGCAACCGTGCTGTTCCTGCGCAGATACGGCAAAGCGCTTTTCCGTAAAGCCGGGTCTCAGGCGGCCAGCCTGCCCCTGTTAGCGAAGATCGCCGGATTTCTGCCCACCCACACGCGCCGTTCGGAAGAGAGCCAGGCCTTCCAGCAGTTCTCGACGCCGATCCCGCTCGGGCTGATCGCCGCGACGGCCGCCGCCATCACCGCCGCCGACCGCGTTCTGGAACCTTCGGCTGGAACCGGCCTCCTCGCCATCCTGGCCGAGATCGCCGGAGGTTCGCTCATGCTGAACGAGTTGGCGGAGACTCGCGCCGATCTGCTGTCCCACCTCTTTCCAGCCATTTCCGTCACCCGCTTCGACGCGGCCCAGATTCACGATCACCTCGCGCCTGGCACCGTGCCGACCGTGGTGCTGATGAACCCGCCATTCTCGGTCATGGCGAATGTTTCCGGCCGGATGGCCGACGCCGCCTATCGCCATGTCGCCTCGGCGCTGGCGCGTCTGGCCGATGGCGGGCGGCTGGTGACGATCACCGGATCGAGCTTCGCACCCGATATGCCGGCCTGGCGGGACGCTTTTATCCGGCTTCAGGAACACGGCCGCGTGGTGTTTACGGCGTCCATCGACGGTTCGGTCTATGCCAAACATGGCACGACCATCGACACCCGACTGACCGTCATCGACAAGCTGCCCGCCGATGATCCGTCGGCGTTTCCGGCATCGCCGGGGATTGCACCCGATGTCGCCACGCTGATCGGCTGGATCGGCGCGCATGTTCCAGCACGGATGCCGGTCGATCCTGCGATCTCGGTTCCCGTCACTGCACCGTCCGCAGTACCGCGCATCGTTCGCGGCTACCTCGCCCACGCCGCCGCATCCTCCCCCGTCCGCACCGCCACGGAACTCGAGGGTGTGGAACTCGCCTATGAGACCGTGGACTGGACGCCTGCCGAGAACGGCCGGATCACCGATGCGATCTATGAAGAATACGGATTGCAGGCGATCCGTATTCCCGGCTCTGCGGCCCATCCAACGAAACTGGTGCAATCGGCCGCCATGGCTAGCGTCGCACCGCCGAAGCCGAGCTACCGGCCGCAGTTGCCTGCCAACGTCGTCACCGACGGCCTGCTGTCCGACGCGCAGTTGGAAACCGTCATCTATGCCGGAGATGCCCATTCGGACTTCCTTGCCGGATCATGGACGCTGGACGAGACCTTCGATGTCGTCTCGGCTGCACCTGATGATGCGCCGAACGCCGTCCGCTTCCGTCGCGGCTTCATGCTCGGAGACGGCACCGGCGCTGGCAAAGGCCGCCAGTCAGCCGGGATCATCCTCGACAACTGGATGCAGGGTCGGCGCAAGGCCGTCTGGATCTCCAAATCCGACAAGTTACTCGAAGACGCGCAGCGCGACTGGTCGGCGCTCGGCATGGAGCGGCTGCTGGTCACGCCGCTGTCGCGTTTCCCGCAGGGCAAGGACATTCGCCTCCCTGAAGGCGTCCTGTTCACCACCTATTCCACGCTCCGGTCCGATGAGCGCGGCGAGAAGGTTTCCCGCGTCAGGCAGATCGTCGAATGGTTGGGCTCCGACTTCGATGGAGTGATCATCTTCGACGAAAGCCATGCCATGCAGAACGCCGCCGGCGGCAAAGGGGAACGCGGCGATGTTGCCGCCTCGCAGCAAGGTCGCGCCGGCCTGCGGCTCCAACACGCCCTGCCGAACGCCCGGGTCGTCTATGTCTCGGCCACAGGCGCGACCACAGTTCACAACCTCGCCTACGCCCAGCGGCTCGGCCTCTGGGGCGGTGAGGATTTCCCGTTCTCGACGCGCGCAGAATTCGTCGAGGCCATCGAAGCGGGTGGCGTCGCAGCGATGGAGGTGCTGGCCCGCGATCTTCGGGCGCTCGGGCTCTATACAGCGCGGTCGCTCTCCTATGATGGCGTCGAATACGAACTGGTCGAACACCAACTCACGCCGGAACAGACCCGCATCTATGACGCCTATGCCGGGGCGTTTTCGGTCATCCATAACAATCTCGACGCCGCGTTTCAGGCCGCCAACATCACCGGCGGCGGCGATGGCGGCTCCGCCACGCTGAACCGGCAGGCCAAGGCCGCCGCGCGTTCCGCCTTCGAGTCAGCCAAGCAGCGCTTCTTCGGTCATCTGCTCACCAGCATGAAAACCCCGACCCTGATCGCCGCCATCGACCGCGATCTGGCAGACGGCCATGCCGCCGTGATCCAGATCGTTTCCACCGGCGAGGCGCTGATGGAACGCCGGCTGGCCGAGCTTCCCGCCGAGGAATGGAACGACGTCCGCGTCGATATCACCCCCAGGGAATACGTCCTGGACTACCTCGCCCATTCCTTCCCGGTGCAGCTCTACGAGCCGTTCACCGACGACGAGGGCAATCTCTCGTCGCGTCCCGTCTATCGTGACGGCCAGCCGGTCGAAAGCCGCGAGGCCGTCGCGCGCCGCGACCGGCTGATCGAGAAACTCGCCTCGCTGCCTCCCGTTCCGGGCGCGCTCGACCAGATCGTCCAGCGCTTCGGGACGGACGTGGTGGCCGAGGTGACGGGGCGTAGCCGAAGGATCGTGAGGAAGATCAGCCCCGGTGGCATCGACCGGCTGGTTGTCGAGAACCGCTCCGGATCGGCCAATCTCGCGGAAACGGCCGCCTTCATGGACGACATGAAGCGCGTGCTGATCTTCTCTGACGCAGGCGGCACCGGCCGCAGCTATCACGCCGATCTCAACGCGAAGAACCAGCGGCTGCGCGTTCACTACCTGCTGGAACCGGGCTGGAAGGCTGACGCCGCCATTCAGGGGCTGGGCCGCACCAACCGCACCAACCAGAAACAACCGCCCCTGTTCCGGCCGATTTCGACCAATGTGAAAGCGGAAAAGCGCTTCCTCTCGACCATCGCCCGCCGTCTCGACACGCTGGGCGCGATCACGCGCGGCCAGCGTCAGACCGGCGGTCAGGGCCTGTTCCGGCCGGAGGACAATCTGGAATCGCACTATGCGCGTGATGCGCTGCGACAGCTTTATCTCCTGCTGGTGCGCGGCAAGATCGAAGGCTGTTCGCTCCAGATGTTCGAGGATGCGACCGGTCTCAAACTGATGGACGATACCGGCATCAAGGACGAGTTGCCGCCGATCACCACCTTCCTCAATCGGCTGCTGGCGCTCACCATCGAATTGCAGGGCGTGCTGTTCACGGCCTTCGAGCAGCTTCTCAATGCCAAGATTGAGGGCGCCATCGCCTCGGGCAACTACGATGTCGGACTCGAAACGCTGCGGGCGGAATCGTTCGTCGTCACCGACCGCCAGACCATCCATGTCCATCCCGGCACCGGGGCGGAGGCCCGGCTGCTGACCATCACGCAGCGCGAGCGCAACCGGCCGATCACGCTTGCCGAGGCCCTCGATCAGCTTGCCAATCCTCGGGCGAAGCTGCTCATCAATGAGCGGTCAGGCCGCGCCGCCGTGCAGGTCCCGACCACCAGCGTCATGCTCGACGATGGCGAAATCGAGCGGCGCATCCGGCTGATCCGGCCGATGGAAGCGCACAACGTCCCCATAAAGATGATGGACGAGACCCATTGGGTCGAGGCTGACCAGACTGCGTTCACGTCGGCGTGGAATGCCGAGGTCGCCGAGGTGCCGGAGTTCGTCGACAGCACCATCCATGTCGTCAGCGGCCTGTTGCTGCCGATCTGGAAACGCCTGCCGAATGACTCGACGCGGGTTTACCGGCTCCAGACCGATGACGGCGAGCGCATCGTAGGCCGCCGTGTTGCGCCCGCCTGGGTTGCCAGTGCGATGGCTACCGGCACATCGACGCTGACGCCGGATGACGCCTTCATGGCGTTGATGGACGGCAAGACCATCCTCGACCTGACCGAAGGACTTCAGCTTCGGCGCAGCCGCGTCATGGGCGCCAACCGCATCGAATTGTCGGGCTTCACCGACACGATGCGCGACCGCCTCCGCGCCTACGGCCTCTTCCACGAAATTATCTCGTGGAAGCTCAGGATGTTCATTCCGACCGATGCTTCCGGCCCCGCCATCCTGGCCAAAGTGCTGGAGCGCTATCCCGTCCAGCGCATTGGTGAACGGGAGGCGGCATAGATGGCTCGCCGTGACACCGCCCAACTCGCAATCCGTCTCGACCGACAGGCCGAGGCAGTGTGCAAGCACTATCTGTCGAACGGCCATCGTGAAGGCCGCTACTGGCTGGTAGGTGATGTGCAAAACAGCCCTGGTCGCTCGATGTTCGTGCGCCTGACGGGACCGGAAACCGGCAAAGGTGCTGCGGGAAAATGGACCGATGCGGCCACCGCTGAACACGGCGACCTACTCGACGTCATTCGCGAGAGTTGCGGCCTCGTCGATTTCAAGGACGTCGCTGACGAAGCCCGTTCTTTCCTCAGCCTGCCAAGGCCGGAGCCTGATCCGCTTCCCCGATCCCGCCCCGAAAGAGCGCTGGCAGGATCACCGGAGGCAGCACGGCGTCTGTTCGCCATGGCGCAGCCGATTACGGGGACAGTCGTGGAAACGCATCTACGCAAACGTGCGATTACGACATTGCACGAAACCGGAGCCCTCCGGTTCCACCCGCGCTGCTATTATCGCCCCGAGAGGCATGATCCCACCGAAACCTGGCCCGCGATGATCGCTGCCGTCACCGACCTTGACGGCGTCCAGACCGGCGCGCATCGCACCTGGCTCCTGCCCGATGGAAGCGACAAAGCCCCCGTCGCAACCCCGAGGCGAGCGATGGGCAATCTCCTGGGGCACGGTGTCCGCTTCGGTGTGGCGCAGGATGTCCTCGCGGCAGGCGAAGGGATCGAGACCGTGCTGTCGGCCCGCTCGGGTCTGCCCCATATGCCAATGATGGCGGCGCTCTCTGCGGCGCACCTCGCCGCCATCCGGTTCCCGGCAACGCTGCGGCGGCTTTACATCGTGCGCGATGCCGATCCGGCGGGGGATGGTGCGCGCGACAGCCTGATCGAACGGGCGAGAGGCGTCGGGATCGAGGCGGTTGTCCTGTCGCCAGTGCTCGGGGACTTCAATGAGGATCTGCGCCAGTTCGGCATCGATGCACTACGGGCGGCCTTGCGGGTTCAGATCCTGCCTGAAGACGTCAGCCGGTTTCTCGCGGCGTGAGGCGGCATCGGTCACGTCGGAAATGAGGCGCACAGCAGCCCAAACCTGCCATATGCGGTGATGGTGTTGTCCTGATGTGTCGGAGAGGCCGCCGCCCACGGCCTTCTGAGAGGGCGATCGAGCCGTCAAACGGCCCTGACCGGCAATGGCTGCGCCCGGCTATTTTCCGCCGCACCCTATGGGCGCTTTGCATCGCGAGGCAAAATAGCCGGGCTACGCCATCCAGCGCTTGAGGCTTGGCCCTCCGCTTTGCTGCGGGTGCAGGTCCAGGCCGCCCGACAGCTTTCGTCGCCTGCGAAGGCCGCGATGGGCGCGGTCGATCCGACAAAGGCGAACACCATGATGACCGAATACGATGACGCAGGTTTCGAACCGCCGCACACCTCATCCCCTACCGATCACCTCCTCAGCGAACTCCAGCTCTACGGCTACCGTCCGTTCGAGGATGAACCCGACCCAAGGCCGCTTCCCGAAGGCAATGCCGTCGCTGGCGCCGTCGCAGACATCTTCGACGCCTTGATCGTCACGCTCAGTGATACCCGCCTCGAACCCGACCTCGACGAACTGCTGTGGTCGACCGTCAATCTCTTCCACCGCGCCACCGCCCGGATCGAGCGCGACCTGGACGATAACGAGCAGGCTCAACGTCGCGGCCAGCGCGAACAGGACGGCTCGGAGGTGAAGTCGGTCGAGCTGGAACGTCTGACAGCCGAGGGGCAGACCTTCATCGAGCGGCGCAACAGCATGGAACTCTTCCGCGATATCGCCGCCGAACAGTTCGAGCGCCACACCGGATCGGCCTGGCGGCCGCGCTCAGGGTCGATGGTCAACCACCGCAACCTGACCTCGGCGATGATCGACTCCAGGGACTTCCTCGCCGCCAAACGTCGGGCGGAAACCGAGGTGATGCTCCCCGCCGGTCCCAAGGTCGCCTTCACCGGCGGTCTCGACTTCAACGATCACCACCTGATCTGGGCCAAGCTCGATCAGGTCCATGCCAAGCATCCCGATATGGTGCTGCTGCACGGTGGATCGCCGAAGGGCGCCGAGTTGATCGCGGCGAAATGGGCCGACACCCGCAAGGTCCCGCAGGTTGCCTTCAAACCCGACTGGACGAAGCACGCCAAGTCCGCGCCCTTCAAGCGCAACGACGCCATACTGGATGTCCTGCCGGTCGGCGTTCTCGTCTTCCCGGGCACCGGGATTCAGGAGAACCTCAGTGACAAGGCCCGCAAGCTCGGCATCCCGGTCATGAAGTTCGACGGCGGCGCGTAAGCGCCGCCGCTCGGCGGCTGTTTCAGCCGCCATTACTTGACTGAGCCATATTCTGGCTCTCATAAAGCATCCTTGCAGAACCGGCGAAGTAGCATAGTCGCAGGCGGAACGTACCTCTGGCAGCCTGTCGTGACCCACAACCCTTGCTGTGGAGGCTTCCATGACCCTGATCCTGCTCGCCATCTCTTTGTCGATTGCGCTTTGCGTCATCGCTTATAATTTCGCCATCTATGCCTTGCCGTTCATGGTGGGACTGACGGCATTCCAGTATGTCTATGGAACCGGCGCCGGTTTCCTGATGTCCGGCCTGGCCGCCATCGGTGCGGCATTGCTTTCGGTCGGCCTGGTCATCGCCGTTCTGGGCTTTGCAAAGAACCCGGCTTTGCGGCTCATCGCGCTCGCCATCTTCGCCGTGCCGGCCGCTATCGCGGGATATGCGCTCGTTTATGGCGTCACGAAAAACGCCATCGATTCGACCATCGCGCTCAACCTACTCGGCGGCATTGGAGGTCTCTTCATCGGCATTGCGGCGATGCTCAATCTCAACGCCCTCGGATCGGCCGTCCTCTCGCGCTGAGGCGGCGACCACGATTCGCCGTTTCCATGGAAAATGCCACGGCGGCAAACGCGATCAAGCATCCCGACTCCTCCTCTGAAACGAAGATTGCAGCGTCAGATCAACGGCGTTTGTCGCTCTTGGTCTTGCCCGGAAGCTGAACGTCATCCGTCGTAGTCGACCATCGAAGCAGACAAGATCGTTATGCTGCTGGTCAATTCCTTGTGCCTTGATGGACGGGGCAGAGAACCGCATTCCTTCTCGCGTACAGGCGTCGTCAAAGAGCGATTGAAGGGAATACGGTGCCTTTCACCTTCTCCCTGATACCCTTCTACCGTCCCGGATAGCCCGGCTCTTCATGAAGGCGAAGCGCGGGGCGCGTGAGGGTGAATGACATCCCGTTGCCGAAGGCGCCGCAGTTCCGGTGTCGTGTCTCGATGGTGGATGTCGGCAAGGACGAAGGTTCCGCAGATCGCCCCGATTGGCTTTGCCGCAGGACTTATCCCTCCGACTGATTGATCCCCTAAGCCCGTTCAGTTTCCGCCAGCAACCCCTGCGAACCGGGCCGAGTTGGCGCCGAAGCGCCTGCCCGCACCACCCCTATTCTTCGGGGTTCGCCCTGCGCATTCGCTTCGGTGCAGTCGTCTCCCGACGGTCTTGGCCGGGTCTCGTCGGAGGGACGGCCCCTCGGGCTGAAGCAACGGAGACATCAAATGCAGAACATCGTCATTCTCGCCGGCAATATCGGTCAGGAGCCCGAAACCCGCACCACCCAGGGCGGCACCAGCATCACCCACTTCACGCTGGCCACCTCGCGCCCCCGCTACTCCGAAGGCAAGGTGGTCCGGGACGAAAACGGCTATCGGGTTCAGGATACCGAATGGCACCGCATCACCGCCTTCAACGGCCTCGGCAAGACGATCCAGCAATATTGCGAGAAGGGCATGAAGGTTCTGGTTCGCGGCCGCATCCACTACACCAAATGGACCGACCAGCAGGGAAACGATCGCTACGGCTGCGAGATCATCGCCGAGACGGTGGATTTCCTCAGCCGGGCCAAGCAGACCGAGAGCAACGACGGCAAGTTCAGCGACGACGATGACATCCCGTTCTGAGCCGGAGCCCGAAGCCCGGCGGCTCAAGCCGCCGGGCTTCTTTCCTGTTCTCGGCAGATCGCGGATAACGCAAGGTCATCAGGCCAGCACTGCGAAAGCTATCGACTTCCGCTCACCACGGCTCCGCCAGACTGACACCCGCCGTGGAAAGGGTCGCAAGCCGCCCGTCATACCAAAATGATCCTCGAAAAAGCGCGACTGCGCGCGGTCCTAACCCTCTCAGCGAAGGTCTGGCGCTCATCGTATGGCACGGCCGGTCAAAGCAGCGGCGGGGATCACCCGTCCCAGTCTCCGGTGCAGAACGACGATCGAGTATTGGGCGCTGAGGGCTGAACACTGGCTTCAGCGTGAGCAAAGAACATCACCAGCTCCTGTGGTCGAAGCCCCAACCCCGCTCTCAAAGACGCAATTCCTTGGTTTATCTCAGGGCTATTGCCCTCAACCCATGAAGGGTCCGCTACGCGAGCGTGCGGCCTCTACGGCTTCGCCTGCGAGGTGATCGCAACCCGGAGACAAACACTTCGGGCGCCTGTCGAGCGGGGGATGGTCCTCCGCCTCCAAGACAGGAGCCGGAACAATGTCCTTCGCAGATGCTCACGCTTTCGCCTTCAGCCTGGCCGCCACCCTCATGGTCTCCATCGTCATCTTCCGCGCCGGGGACGGCACCATGGGCGTGATGCCCGCCTGCGAGTATGACGGCGAGGACGACACCATTGTCGATGAGTTGGACCCTTTCGCCCCGTGAGGGGCTAAGGCCATGCGAAAGCCGCCACAGGCTTTCGCCGCTGACATCCGCCAGCATGAACACGCCTTTCCCGGCGACCGAATCAGTCGCCTTTTCTGGCGCCTTTCAAAAATCTCAAACGACGATTCCGGGTCGCTATTTGCCCATATCCCGACTATAATAGTCGTTTTCGTGGCGTACGTACTGATGTCTGTGGAGGTGATCATGCATGATCACCGCCCGACAGACACGGGCCGCACGCGCGTTACTCGGCTGGAACCAGGAGACGCTCGCTGACAAGGCCCTCGTATCCCTGACCGCGCTCAAGCGTTTGGAGTCGGTCAACGATCTGCGCGTGCATGAAGGCACCCGCGATCAGGTACGCAGGGCGCTCGAAGCGGCAGGCATCATCTTCCTGTCCTCCGGCCGCCGTGAAGGCGTGATGGTGGATGCTGAGGTCGCAGAGATCAGGCGATAGGCTTTCAGAGCTCATTTCGGCATGTCCGACCCGCAACACCCGTTGCTTCCGACACACCATCCCCCCGGCACGTTTCTGCGATAAGCCGCCACTCACATCCATTGTGGAGACGACAACCTGCGTCGCGCCGACATGACTACGTTCCAATTTCTCGATGAACCACCGTCAAGCCCTGCCTTGACCGAATACGACCGCGCGCATTTCAAACTCTATATGCGTCTCCTCGACGCGCAGGCCGACGGCGCAGACTGGCAAGAGGCCGTGAGCGTGCTGTTCGGCATCGACCATGAGCGGGAACCAGAACGCGCACGGCATATCCACGACACGCATCTGGCGCGCGCGCGCTGGATGACCGAACACGGCTATCGGCAACTGCTGCTCGGTCGCCCAAACTGACGAGGTGTTGTCGCGGTGACAACACCTGTTGCCAGCGCTTCGGCTTCACGCGCGCTCGACTCACTGGAATCAATTCCCGCCTGACGTGCGTATCTGTCAGTATTGGGAGTAGTGCCCATGGTCCCCGATACATCTCGGTGGAAAACAAGTCCCGACTATGACTTCATGGACGATCTCAGCGTCAGTGATCTTGCATGGGAATGCCTGCGCCGCAACGAGGCCTACCAAACAGATTATTCAGGGCTGTTGAAATCAGAGCAGGCTGGCCAGCCATTGCCGCAAGCGTTGCGCCAACGCTGGGGGTTGCGATTTCGCCGCTCGCCCCAGTCGCAGCAGCCATGAAGAGGCCGTTTTCTGGACCCCGGAGGCCGATACCAGCACGCTCCATCTGACAGGCGCGCCTTCACCTGTGGGCGCTTCGCCCAAAAGCCAATCGGATCTACGCGAGACCATCCGGCGCCACGCGCCCGAGGGCACACACCTGCAACTCGCGATCCTCTCCCCCGCAATCCATGTCATCGTTTTGGCGTCACCGGAGGCTGGCGTGCCGCTCGCGGCGATAGTGCCGCTCGACGCCGACGGCCTCGACCGCATTGCGGCGGTCGACCGGCTGTGGCGAAGCCTCCACCACCTGCCAGCGCCAGTCGACGCACGCCTGACCCAGCAACAACGCCGCCGTCTGAAGCTGATGCTGCGCGCCGCCGATGGTCGCATGAACCATGCCACCTATCGTGAAATCGCTGACGCAATCTTCGGCACTGACCGTGTCGCCGACGATCCCTGGAAGACCTCGGCGTTGCGCGACACAACCAGGGATCTTGTCCGCGACGGCCACGCCATGATCGCAGGCGGCTATCTCAAATTGCTCCGTCATCGTCGACGCTCCTGATCGAACCCTCATCTGAGGGGGGAGAATTAGGCTTCCCCAAGATCCCCCTCCTTCTTCGCGGTCCTACTTCGCCACCTTGGCCCTCGTCCGCCGCTGACAGTCAGCGGCCCCAACGAACCCCACGGAGGCCCTCTCATGTCCCCCAATCTCGCCGGATTGCCGCCGCGCTATCTGCGTACGCCTGAAGCCGCCCGCTTCCTCAGCCTGTCTGGCCGCACCTTGGAAAAGCACAGGACCTATGGCACAGGCCCGGCCTATCGGAAGCTCGGCGGCCGCGTCGTCTATTCGATCGAGGATTTGCAGGCCTGGGCCAACCGCGGCGCCGTCACCTCGACCTCCGACCCGGCCGGCTCGATCCTGCCCGCGAAACGCCACGAAAACCACGCGACCGAGCGCGGCGCGCGTTCGTATCGTTGAGGAGCCGTATATGTCACGGCGTCGCCTCATCACCTCCAGCGAGCGGAGCAAGCTCGATCCCTTTATCGTAGCCACCGGCGACGCCAGCCCGCGCGATCAGCGCGACCTCATGGAACGGCCCTTCTTTTCGCTGGCCAAGGCCAAGCGCGTCGTGCCGATCCTCTATGAAACCGGCGACGTCCGCGTCGAGGTCTTCGCCGTGCCGGAACATGGCATGGCGACCATCTGGGATGCTGACGTGTTGATCTGGGCCGCAAGCCAGATCGTTGAGGCCGAAAACCTCGGCCTCAAGACATCCCGCTTCCTGCGTTTCACACCCTACCAGCTCCTCATCGCCACGGGCCGCGAAACCGGCGCCCGTGACTACCGGCTGCTGAAGGGCGCGCTGTCGCGCCTGCAATCCACCTCCATCCGTACAACCATCCGCCACGGTGAGCATTGGCGGCGGCACCAGTTCTCCTGGATCAACGAATGGGAGGAACTGACCCGCGCCGACGGCCGCGTCGAGGGCATGGAGTTCGTCCTGCCCGACTGGTTCTATCGTGGTGTTATCGACCGGACATTGGTTCTGGCCATCGACCCAGCCTATTTCCGGCTGACCGGCGGCGTTGAACGCTGGCTCTACCGGGTCGCCCGCAAACACGCCGGCCGTCAGCCGAACGGCTGGGTGTTCGAAGTTCCTCATCTCCATGAAAAATCCGGCAGCCTGGTGCGGGTTTCCGACTTCGCCCTCCAGCTCCGGCGCATCACAATCCGCCAGCCGCTGCCGGGCTATCGCCTGCACATCGAACGTCAGGGACGGCGCGAACTGCTTAGAATCCTGCCCGCAGAGTTTTCCACAGGTCCTGTGGACAAACCTGTGGAAGCGATCGGGACTTCGCACGCAAACGGTATCGGGACTTCACACGCAGCACTATCGGGACTTCGCACGCACGGATCGCAGCTAACCCTCTGGCCCGAAACGACGATTCCGACCCTTAACTTAGAGTCTAACCCAGAATCTAACTCTTCTTTTGTAGATGGGGCTGTGAACAACGTCGGCAGCGGACTCCGGAAAGGGCCTGTCGCACAGACCCAGACCGATGACACCAGCCGCCTGCGCGATGACCGCGAGAGCGGGGGCGCCCGATGATCGTGGCGCTCCTCAACCAAAAAGGTGGTGTCGGCAAGACGACGCTCGCGCTGCATCTGGCGGGCCAATGGGCCAGCGAAGGCAAGCGCGTCACCCTGATCGATGCCGATCCGCAAGGCTCGGCGCTGGACTGGTCGCAGCAGCGCGCGCGTGAGGGCCTGCCACGCCTGTTCGGCATTGTCGGCCTGGCGCGCGACACCCTGCATCGTGAAGCACCCGAACTGGCCCGCGACGCCGATCATATCGTGATCGATGGGCCGCCGCGTATCGCCGGACTGATGCGCTCGGCACTTCTCGCCGCCGACCTCGTGCTGATCCCGGTGCAGCCGTCACCGTTCGACGGCTGGGCCTCCGCCGAAATGCTGGCATTGATCACTGAGGCGCGCATCTATCGGCCTGATCTGATCGCCCGCTTTGTCCTGAACCGTTGCGCCGCCCGCACCGTCATCGCCCGCGAAACGGCCGAGACGCTGGCAGATCACGATCCGCCTGTACTGACGACCACCATCGGCCAACGCATCGCTTTCGCCGACCTGGCGCAAACCGGCCGCCTCGTCTTCGAGGCCGATGCCGACAGCGTGGCCGCGCGCGAGATCGCTGCGCTCGCCACCGAGGTCGGGAGGCTGTCGCCATGACGAAGCCGCCGCAAAAGCGTGGCTTCACTGCGCGCCCTGCCGATCCCGAACACTGGGTCAAGGCGTCCGATCCTGCCGCCACGGCGCCGTTGCTGTCATCGCCGAAGCAGAGCGGGTTCACCGCCCGACTGACCGTCGATGTCACCCCGGACCTGCGAGGACGCATCAAGATCGCCGCCTTCCAGCGCGGCGTCACCGCCGCCGACATGCTGCGCAACTTGCTCGCGCGCGAATTCCCACCCTCATCAGGAGACCCCTCATGACCGGAAACGCGACTCCTCGCCTGCGCGGCGGCCCAACGCCGGCCAACCCCGCACCGTTCACCACCCTCGTCGAACTGACATGGGTCGAAAAGAAAATCGAACACTGGATCAGGTTCGGTCGCCAGAGCTACGACCAGATCCTCGACCGACGCCGGCGTGTCGTCGGCTTCGCGCCGAACAGTCTGTTCGCATTCGTCCGCTGGGCGTCGAATGACTACGGCACGATCATTTCACGCATCGACATCGTGCGCGCCATCGGTCCTGGCGAACCGTTCCAGACGCTGCCCTTCGTGCGTCCAGGCGGCGAAATCCATCTGAATATCGACGGCTGGCCAAAGGTCGAACGGGTGCTGCAACTGATCGACGCCATCGAAGCAATGGGCCTCGATCCGGTTGATGCCGCCCCGGATTACTGGCGCCATGTCCACAACCGGCTGACGGCCAACCAAGAACCCCACGCCTATACCGCCGAGCAGCACCGGGCGTGGTTATTGCGCCGGAGGGCGGAGCCATGAGCCGCCTCGGTTGGGCCGTGGCGACCTTCATCGCCACTAGCGGCGTGGCCGTCGCCACTTGGATCGATGCCCCGACCAAACTGATCTGGAATGCGTCGGCCAGCACGCCGATCGGGTTCTACACCGTCGAGCCAGTGGGGCGCCTGGAAGTCACAGACCTAGTCGCGGTCGATGCACCCGAACCGATGGCGAGCTTCCTTGACGAAGGCGATTATCTGCCGCGCGACACGCCACTCCTGAAGCGCGTTCTCGGCCTGCCAGGGCAGACCGTCTGCCGTACGGGCGTCGTCATCACCGTCGACGGGATCAAGATGGGAACGGCGCTCGAGCGCGACCGCATCGGTCGACCGCTGCCGGACTGGCAGGGCTGCCACGTCATCGCCGACGGCGAAATCTTCCTGATGAACTGGGAAGTCCTCGACAGCCTGGACGGTCGGTATTTCGGCCGGATCCCGTCGGTTTCGATCATCGGTCGCGCGGTTCCGCTGTGGACCGACAATGACGGCGAAGGCCGCTTCGAATGGCGCGCGTCAACGCGGTGAACGCCACGCCTGCGGCGGGCGCACCGCTCGCCGCCAGCTCTCCCACCGCAACAGGAAGGAACCAATCCATGCCACAGATCGGTCAATTCACCCGCGAGAAGTCGGGCTTTTCCGGGCGCATCCATACGCTCACCCTCTATCGGGAAGTCAGCATCGTTCCGGCAGAACCATCGGACGCCGAGAACGCGCCAGATTACCGCATTCTTCACGGCGGTGATGACGGCGCACCGGAGATTGGAGCGGGCTGGAAGCGCACCGGCGAGAAGGCTGGCGACTATGTATCACTGCTGATCGACGATCCCGCTTTCGCTCAGCCATTCCGCGCCAACCTGTTCCAGAATGGTGACGACGACAGCTCTTGGTCGCTGCACTGGAACCGCCAGCCCAAGCGCGGCGAGCGGGAGTGACCGATGCCGCTCTCCCGCACATCGTCCGCCATCATCACTAAACCCGGAGGTCATACCGCCGTCCAGCGCATCTCCCTCCTTCTCCTTTCCGGCCTTCTTCTCGCCGTCACGCCGCCGGTCGTCACACAGGCGCAGAGCGTGCCGGTGACGCGAACGTCGATGGCCGATCCGCATGCCGCCTTCGTCACCGAAGCCTCGCAGCGCTTCAGCATGCCCGAGCACTGGATCAGGGCGGTGCGCCGCGTTGAAAGCGGAGGCGACGTGCGCGCCATCTCGTCGGCGGGCGCGATGGGGCTGATGCAGGTCATGCCCGCGACCTGGGCCGAGTTGCGCACCCGCTATCGCCTCGGCAATGACCCCTACGATCCGCGCGACAACATCATGGCGGGGACGGCTTACTTGCGTGAGATGCACGACCGCTACGGTTCGCCAGGCTTCCTCGCAGCCTATAACGCCGGTCCCGGTCGCTATGAGGAATACCTCGCAGGCCGCCCCTTACCGGCAGAAACCCGCGCCTATGTCGCCACGCTCGCGCCCCTTGTCGGTGCGGGCGAAATCGCTCCAAGCAATCCCAGCGCTGTCGTTGTCGCCGCCGCCGATCCACATGTCTGGCGGCGCGCGCCCTTGTTCATCGCGCGCTCGGACGGGCCATCTCCTGCCATTCCCGTGCAGACTGATGCCGCTTCTGACGACGCCCCGGCTGCAGCTCCAGTGCGTCATGTTTCGGGGATCGTGCCGCAATCGGGTGGCCTGTTTGTCGCCCCATCTGGCGCAGGAGGCCCGCAATGACGGGTTTCGCGGTGTGGCGTGGCATGGCGTGCTTCTGGAAAGGAGGTGCGGGATGGCGGGGGTGGAGGCAGGAAACGACAGGCAGAGGGCAAGATAAAAGCGCCATGTCCACCGCCGCCCAAGTCTTTGACTTGGCTTGGTTTTTGGCGTGCCGGTCGGTTGGGAGCAGTGCCGCTGACCGCGTTTTCTTTAATGATTACAAGGCTGTTTCCGACACTGTGCCCGTCTTGGCCTGCTGGAGGGCGCGGCCATGAGCGAAGGCGACGGCGACTTCAATGTCCGGCCAGGGCGTATCAAGAGCACCCGCGCGGGTAAGCAAAAGAGTTTCATCAATCAGGTCCTGCGCGCCGCGAAGAAGGCTGGTCACACCGGGAGCGGCGGGGTGTCACGATCTGGCGGCGGGACAGCGGCGCGTGGCCGTTCGACCTTCGGGCGCGGCCGCAACACGTTCAGCCGCAACCGCCTGTTTGGCAGCAACCGCCGTGTCGTGGTCACCGCCCGGATCGCCCGCCACTCCGGCAAGGCCTTTCGTTCGGCCCCGCTCTCGACGCATCTGTCCTATCTGAAGCGCGAAGGTGTCACCCGTGACGGGGAGAAGACGGTGATGTTCGATGCCGGCAGCGACCGCGCCGATGACATCGCCTTTGCCGAGCGTTGCAAGCATGACCGGCATCATTTTCGTTTCATCGTCTCGCCCGAAGACGCCGCCGACCTGACCGACATTCGCGCCTTCACCCGCGATCTCGCCAGCCAGATGCAATCCGATCTCAGGACCAAGCTCGATTGGGTGGCCGTCGATCACTGGAACACCGACAACCCGCACGTCCATCTGATCGTGCGCGGTGTCGACGAGACCGGCGCAGACCTCGTGATCTCGCGCGATTATATCAGCCGCGGACTGCGCTCCCGCGCCGAGGATCTCGTCTCCATCGAACTCGGCCCCAAGCCCGAGCACGAAATCCGCAACGCCCTGGACAAGGAGATGACGGCGGAACGCTGGACGCGGCTTGATGTCGAGATCCGAATCGCGGCCGACGAGACCGGCTTCATCGACCTGCGGCCGGAAAATCCTGGCACGGCCGATCCCGAACTGCGCCGCCTGATGGTCGGGCGCCTTCAGCATCTGGAAAAGATGGGCCTCGCAGCACCTGCATCATCGGGCGAATGGATGGTCGGGCTGGAGGCCGAGCGATCCTTGCGCGATCTCGGCATGCGTGGCGACATCATCAAGACCATGCACCGCGCCTTCACCGAGCGCGGTCAGGATCGCGGTGTCGCCGACTATGTGATCGACGGCGGCGCGGCAGGGACGCCCGTCATCGGTCGACTCGTGGACAAGGGCCTGCAGAACGAACTGACCGGTGAAGCCTATGCCGTGATCGACGGCATCGATGGCCGCGCCCACCATGTTCGTTTCCGAAGCATCGAGGCGTTCGAGCATTCCCCGCCCATCGGCGGCATCGTCGAGGTCCGCCGTTTCGGCGGCCCCGACGACCCGAACCCGACAGTGGTCCTGGCCGGCCGTTCCGATCTCGACCTCAACCGCCAGATCACGGCGCCGGGCGCCACCTGGCTCGATCATCGCCTGGTCGAGCGTCAACCGACCACGCTTGCCATGGGCGGTTTCGGACGCGAAGTCCGCGATGCGATGGCGACTCGCGCTGACCATCTGACTGAGGAGGGCCTCGCCCGCCGTCAGGGTCAGCGCATCATCCTGCAGCGCGATCTTCTCAAGACACTGCGCCAGCGCGAACTGGATACCGTCGGTGCGAAACTCTCGACCGAAACGGGGTTGCCACACATGAAGGCACAAGCCGGCGAGCATGTCGCCGGCGTCTATCGCCAGCGCCTGACGCTCGCATCCGGCCGTTTCGCCATGATCGACAATGGCCTCGGCTTCCAGCTCGTGCCCTGGAGCCCACCGCTCGAAAAGAAGCTGGGCCAGCACATCGCCGGTGTCGCCAACGGCAGCGGCGGCATCGAATGGAGCCTTGGCCGCAAACGCGACCTTGGCCTGTAGCGCCGGGCAACACATCAACCGTTATGCAGAAAGGGCAACGTCAATGTCCGCGACAAAAATTCTCTGGGGCCCGATCCTCGTTGTTGTCCTGATCGTGCTCCTGTCGATCTGGGGCGCCACGCAATGGACAGCTTGGCAGCTTGGGTTTCAGGCGCAGCTCGGCACGCCCTGGTTCGAGCTGGCTGGGATGCCCGTCTACTACCCGCCGATGTTCTTCTGGTGGTGGTACGCCTATGAGGCCTACGCCCCCGGGATTTTCAACATCGGCGGGATGATCGCTGCATCCGGCGGCTTCATCGCCATCACCGTCGCCATCGGCATGTCGGTATGGCGGGCGCGTGAAGCCAAAACCATCGCCACCTATGGCTCGGCCCGTTGGGCGACCCCCGCCGAGGTGAAGGGCGCAGGCTTGCTCGGTCAGGATGGCGTCGTTCTCGGCAAGCTTGAGCGCGACTACCTCCGCCACGATGGCCCCGAGCATGTTCTGTGCTTCGCCCCGACCCGCTCCGGCAAGGGCGTTGGCCTCGTCGTTCCCACCTTGTTGACCTGGCCGGGCTCCGTCGTCGTTCACGACATCAAGGGCGAGAACTGGCAAATCACCGCAGGCTTTCGCGCGCTTCATGGCCGCGTGCTGCTGTTCGATCCGACCAACACCAAATCCGCCGCCTACAATCCGCTGCTCGAAGTCCGGCGCGGCGAGTGGGAAGTTCGCGACGTCCAGAACGTCGCCGACGTGCTGGTCGACCCCGAGGGGTCGCTGGAGAAGCGCAACCATTGGGAGAAGACCAGCCATAGCCTGCTGGTCGGCGCCATCCTGCATGTCCTCTATGCCGAACCCGACAAGACGCTGGCCGGTGTCGCTGGCTTCCTGTCCGACCCGAAGCGCCCGATTGAGACGACGCTGGCGGCGATGATGACCACGCCGCACCTCGGCGAGAAAGGCCCGCATCCGGTCATTGCTTCAACTGCGCGCGAGTTGCTGAACAAATCCGACAACGAGCGATCCGGCGTGCTGTCCACCGCCATGTCGTTTCTCGGCCTCTATCGTGATCCCGTCGTCGCCGAGGTGACGAGCCGCTGCGACTGGCGCATCGCCGACCTCATTGAGGACGAACGGCCGGCGACGCTCTACCTTGTCGTGCCGCCCTCGGACATCTCCCGCACCAAGCCGCTGATCCGCCTGGTGCTCAATCAGATCGGCCGCCGCCTGACCGAGGATCTTCACACCAAGAGCCGACGGCATCGTGTTCTGATGATGCTCGATGAGTTCCCGGCGCTCGGCCGGCTCGATTTCTTCGAAAGTGCCCTGGCCTTCATGGCGGGGTACGGCCTCAAAGCCTTCCTGATCGCGCAGTCCCTCAATCAGATCGAGAAGGCTTATGGCGCCAACAATTCCATCCTCGACAATTGCCATGTCCGCGTCTCATTCGCCACCAACGACGAACGCACCGCAAAGCGAGTGTCGGACGCACTTGGCACCGCCACCGAGATGAAGGCGATGAAGAACTACGCCGGCCATCGCCTGTCGCCCTGGCTCGGGCATCTGATGGTCTCGCGCTCCGAGACCGCGCGCCCGCTGCTGACGCCGGGCGAGATCATGCAGCTTCCACCCAATGACGAGATCGTCATGCTCGCGGCGACCCCGCCGATCCGGGCCAACAAGGCGCGCTATTTCGAGGACAAGCGCTTCAACGAGCGCCTGTTGCCACCGCCGGACCCGGCCAAGACTTCACGGACCACGCGGAAAGACGCCTGGACGGAGCTGAAACCACAGACGCCGGATGCTGCCCTGCTGGCCGAGATCCAGAAGGCGAAAAAGGACGCTGCCAACAGCGGACTACGCCGCGAGCCGGAACTACCCGATCATGTCGCCATCGCCAGGGAAACCACGCCGTCCAACCCATCCCAGGAGTTCGACATCGTGATGGATGACCAGCCCGAAGATGCGGCCCGGCAATCCCGTATTCTGCGCCAGCAGATGCGCGGTGTCGCCCGTCAGATCGCCATGGACCCCAACGACAATATGGACCTGTGAGGAAACCCATGCGCGACCGAATGAACGTCTATCTGCCCTCGGACCTGATGAAGGGGATTTCCGAACTGGCCGAGCGCAAAAAGCTTTCACGCTCCGCCATCGTCGAGGCGGCCGTGGCGTCGTTCCTATCTCCGGATGGCGCCGACAAGCGGGAGGCTGCCTTCGCCCGCCGCCTCGACCGGCTATCGCGGCAGGCGCAGAGGATGGAGCGCGATCTCGGCGTCACCGCCGAAACCCTGGCGCTGTTCGTCCGTTTCTGGCTGACGGTCACGCCGCCGCTTCCTCCGGACGCGCAGTCTGCCGCGCAAATCAAAGGGCGGGAACGCTATGAGGGCTTCGTGGAGACGCTGGGGCGGCGACTGCAAAAGGGGCAGAGCTTCTTGCGAGAGATTCCTGATGATCTGCCTGGCGGTGATCATCCCGCCGACGATGCGAAAACAGACACCTAATCCCTAGTGCAACGTCACAGGGCTATTTTGCGAATTCTTTCTCGCCCGCCACGCACGCCAACACGGCGATAGTGACGGCAGGCATCATCGGGCTGACCTGTTCATGCAACAGCGTGGCAGTGAGCGCGAGCCCAAAAGGGTCGGAGCAATTGAAGTTGTCCAACGGCAGCGATGCCACCCTGAGCCAGTCCGCGATGCCAGAAGACAAAGCCGATCAGCGAAGCCAGCCGCCGAGCTTGCGCGACAGCTTCGCCCCTTCGGTATAGCCGAGACCGCACATGATAACGGCCGCCAGCATCAGCAGGTCGCCGATGGGCGCGACCGTGACGCCCTGTGTCACAGCGAACCCGGCCACGAGCGCATTCCCGAGACAAGAGAACAGCCAAAACGCCGGGCGCGGATGATCATGAAGGCGCCAATGGGGACGGCGGAACACGATCTCGTTGACGTCGATCTCGATGAGCGGCTGACCGTGCCGATGCTGGAGCGATTCATTTCGACGGATCGGGGCTTTGCGAAGGCGCGGCGGTCGCCGGATCAGGATCCATTCATCCCGCTTTCCAAAGGACCAAGCAGGCATGTAGTGACAATGCTGGCCTCGCAGCGTTTCGAGATTACCTTTGCCAGGCTAAGCAGCCGCCGGAAAGCGGGATTGTCGTTGCGCGGCGACCAGACCGCGCAGAACGGCAGTACTTGTCCGGCAAGCGGGCGATAGACGGCGCCAGGGAATTGCGTGGCGGTGGTCGCCTCACTGGTTAGCGTCAGGCTTTGCCCTGTGGCCACGATCTGCATCAACGTGTCGCGATAAACCGCGTGCCGCTGGATGTTGGGACTATGTCCCAGTCCGGCAAGGTGCTTCACCAGATAGTCATGGATCTCCGCACCCGATTGCGCCTCACTGACGACGAATTCGCAATCCCGAAGATCATTCCAGCCAATCTCCTGCTTTGCTGCCAGATCATGCTTCTCGGACATCGCCACATAGACGCGCTCATTCCACAGATGCGCGAAATCACAACCCTCGACTGAAGGCATTCCGGTCAGAAATGCGACATCCAGCCGATGCTGCTGAATCGCCGGCACATGGTCGGTTGCATCGCCTTCGGCATATTCGATCCGCACCCTAGCATGATCGGCGCCATAGGCATCCAGCAACTGGGTAATAAAGCCGGAGGCCATGGAAGACATCAGACCAATTCTGACAACGCCCTCTTGGCCCCGCCCGATTATGCCAACCTCCAGCGTCGCGTGGGTGAGTTGATTCAGCGCCTTGCGCGCCCTGCGGATGAACCGCTCACCCGCGATCGTGAGGGTGACGCCACCGTGACCGCGAATAAACAGGGCGGCACCGATATTGTCTTCGAGATCACGGATGCGACGACTGACTGTTGAGGGTTCAACAGACAGGCCGCGCGCCGCGCGTCGAAAGCTTCGTTGCTCCGCCGCTGCAAGAACATATCTTAGATGACGGAGCTCAAATTTCATGTGCCGTGACCCATCCGGTCCCGGCACTCCACATTGTGCATCCGCTTCATCGAAGCAGGATATTTCGGAAGCAACGTTTCCGGCCTGATCGGCCTTGGAACAAGATTGCCGCCGCAGTTTGGACATGTACCGTCAGGCAGCATCTTGGCGCAGGCAGCGCAAAACGTACATTCAAACGAGCAGATGCGTGCTTCTAGGCTGGAAGGCGGGAGATCTCGGTTGCAGCATTCACAGTTCGGGCGGATATCAAGCATCGATCCGCCTCACGCCTTGAGATCATATGTGATCCAAGGCGTGGCCTGCGCAACCTCGTCATAGAATCCTCGCGCTATCGCATTGTCGGGTGCCGTGATCCAGCGCACTAGAGGCCAGCTGCGTTCCCGCGCGATTAATGACAGCCTCTCGATCAGATGACGCCCGATGCCGAGGCCTCGGCTATCGGGATCGACAAACAGATCGTCAAGGAACCCGGCATCCTTTCCCAAAAGCGGCTTGGGGAACGCTCGAAAGTGCGCGAAGCCGATAACCTCTCCACCGTCGGTGACGGCGACGATACATTCCTGAATATGAGCGGAGTCAATGAGCCATGCCCATGTCTGGTCAAGAATGCTGTCATCCATCGGTACATCATAGAATGCGGCATAGCCGCGATAGAGCCTTCGCCACGCTTCGGCATCTTCCGGCGCGACAGCTCGAACCAAGACTTCTTGGCGTTCAGATTTCTTTGTCGGCGCTATCATAGCCTATCCTTCAATGGGTTCGATCGCTGTATTCAGAAGTACTGCTCGCCTATTCTTCCTCGGCGAGCAGTACACGTTGTATTACTTCATCACGGTCTTGAAACCGAAGAGCGCCCCGCCTGTAGAGAATGGGTTATTGCGCGGCGGCTGACCGATTGGCCTTGCCCGGCAAGATGATGGCGGCGCTGACGAGGCCGACCAGCACAATGCAAGCGGAGATCAGGATCGCCGAACTTGACCCCTGTGCCGCCGTTCCGCCCGATGCCAGGACGGCAACGCTGACCGCGACCCCCACGGCAAGCCCGACGGCGGAACCCACCTCCTGCGTGGTGGTGAGCATTCCACCTGCCAGACCGTGATCGGCGGCTTCGACCCCTTCGATCCCGGCTACTGTCCAGGCGGGGAATGCGATGCCGTAGCCGATTCCCGCTATGAGCGTTCCCGGCAATATAGACACGGCCCACGAGGCGTCCGCCGACAGGGACACGCCCAGCGTCGCCAATCCTGCGACAAACAGGATCATACCGCCGAGAACGACCAGCTTTGTACCCACTCTCGCGATCAGGGCGGGCCCGACCCAGGCGCTTGAAAGCGTGAACGCAATCGCCATCGGCAGTAGGCCCAGACCGGTTCCGGTGGCCGTAAAGCCAAGGATTTCCTGCATATACAACGCCACGATCACGAAGGTCGGACCCAGCGCCGTATTTGCCAGAAGGGAAACAAGATTTGCGCCACCCGTCAGTCGCCGCCAGAAAACAGGCAGCGGCATCAGAGGCGTTTCCACCTTGCTTTCCACCCAGACAAACAACCCGAGCAGTACGATTGCCAAAAGGATCAGACCGAATGTAACTGGGTGCGCCAGTCCGACATGCTCGCTGTTGGCAAACGCATAGACCAGAGTGGCGGTGCCCGTTGCAACCAGCGCCGCGCCCAGAACATCCAGTCGTCCCGACGCTGTGCTGGCGTCCGGCTTACCAGCAGGCAGCATGCCCGCACATGCAATGACTATCGCGCCGATGGGGACATTGATCCAAAGCACCCAACGCCATCCCATCAGATCAGTGATGATGCCGCCCAGAATGAGACCCGCCACAAACCCACTGGCGGCAACGGCCGTCCAGGCGCCCAATGCCCGATTGCGTTGCTGCTCGGATGGGAAGACAGCCAGAAGCAGCGAAAATGCGGCAGGCGAAAACAGGGCCGCGCCGAAGCCCTGCAAGGCGCGCGTTGCGATCAACGTCCCTGGGTTTTGAGAAAAACCCCCAACCAAAGAACTTATGGTGAAAATCACCAACCCTGTCAGAAACACACGCCTGCGGCCGAACATGTCGGCAGCGCGCCCGCCCAGCAGGAGAAAACCGGCGATCGCGACGCCGTAGGCATTGATGACCCACTGCAACCCACCCGACGTAAATCCGAGGCTTTCCTGGATCTGCGGCAAGGGAATCATCGTGATCGAAAAATCGAGAAGCGCAACGAACTGCGTTGTGCATAACAAGATCAGGCAAATAGCCTGTAGGGATCGGTTCATGAACTTGCCTCAAGGTCGGCGTTGACGTGTTCGGCACAGATTCGACGTAGAACTATTGTGCTTGTGGGGATGCGATTGATGACTGCGCTATTGGGCTCGGCCGCTTTTGTTGAAATTGGCAGAGGATGCGTACGGCGATCCGTAACGCTCACCATTTCTGACTCAGGGGCGCTGGCCCCTCATGGGACGGGAACAGCGGCAACACCTCTTCGGCGAGTTCCTGAATGATCTCCGCCGCCGGTCGCGCAGCAAACTGGATACCGAGTGCCGCATGGTTCACCCCGGCCTCCCGCCATTCACCGAGAAGGTCGATCAATCCGTTGCGCCCGGTTTTCAGGGTGTAGCCACCCCGCTGCGGGGTTCGGGGAAAGTTAGGATCGTCGACAAGGTCGAGCCATTCATTGGTCATATGCGGGCGGAAGCCGCCGCCCGGAACAAGCTCACGCCACGCACGGATGTTTTGCGCCAACCGCCGCGGCCCCTCGGGCGTATGCGTCGGCTGCGGATAGGTCAGCCAGCCATCGGCATGTTCAGCGACCCATGACGGGGCCTGTCTGCTTGATCCCGTCACAATGAGCGGAATACGCCCCGCAGCCGCCTTGGGCAGGAAATCGACACCGTTCATCACACCTAGCGGAGAGTTTATAGATGGGCGGCCCACGCCAACCAGTTGGCGGAAATAACTCACCGTCTCCGCGAAGCGTTCGCCTCGAGCATCGATGTCGAGACCATAGGCGGGATATTCAACGGGCCGGTCGCCCGATGCGATGCCGAGTACAAGGCGTCCGCCCGATAGATGGTCGATCGTTGTCGCCATCTTGGCGAGATCGATCGGATGGCGCAGGGAAAAGATCGCGCTGCCGGTTGCGAGCGCGGCACGCTCCGTCCGCGCCGCGAGATAGGCAAGGTAAGTGAAGGGATCGAAGACCTGGCCCGCATCTCCGAAGCCAGGATCGAACAGCGGCACGTCGCGTACCCAGACAGCAGCGAAACCGCGCCGGTCGATGTCGGTAACAAGATCGGCCTGACCTTCCAGCACTCCCATATCGCCCTCGAAAAAGCGCAGCGGCAGAAAGATGCCGATGGTGAGTTGGTCGGGCGCGAACATCCGGCGATAGCCGGGATGCCCGGCAAAGGCATCGGAAGAGGCCCCAGTGGGCCTTGGACCTGCCGGAACAATGGCGGTGGCGATATTCATGGTACGGGTCTCCTTTGATTTTTTCCGCGCATATGCTCAGGGGCCGGTCGCCGGTGCGGGAAGCGCTATGCCGCGCTGGACGGCTGGCCGTTGCGCAACCAACTTGTGCCAGCGGGCAAGATGTTGATGGTGGGTGAAGCTAAAGCCGCATATCGCCGCGATATGGGTCCAACCGAAGGTGGCGATATCGGCGATGGAATAGTCCTCACCAGCGAGCCAGAGGTGGTTAGCCAGCTGCGCATCGAGCGTTGCGAAGGCTTCTTCTGTCAGACGTCGGTAGCGATCGATGGCAAGCGGGATTTTCTCTGCGGAGAACATCTCGAAATAGACGCGCTGACCAAGGATCGGCCCCATGCTCGACGCATGGAACTGAAGCCACTTGATCGCCTCCCAACGCGTCTTTGTTTCTTTTGGCAGCAGTTGGCCGGACTTGTCGGCGAGATAGAGCAGGATGGCGGCGGATTCGAACAACGTGACGCCGGTGTCGTCATCCGTGATCACCGGGATGCGTCCGTGTGGGTTGAGGGTGAGAAACGCTGGTCTCCTGTGCTCGCCATCATCGATGTTCACATGATGCAGGCGATAAGGCAGCTCCAGCTCCTCAAGCGCGATCGTCGCCTTGAAGCCATTGGGGGAGGAATCCGTATAGAGATCGATCATCGCATTGCTCCTTCCGGCAGCGCTCGCGCACTGGTTTCATTCGGTTTGTCCTGAAGGGTGAAGACCAGCAGCGCCGCCAGTACTGAAAGTGCGAGCGACCCCATCCAGAGCCAGCCATAAGCGCCAGTCGTGTCGTAGAGCAGGCCTCCGAAGAGGGCGTGGCCGCCGGCGACAACAATGCCAAAGCCACTTACGAACCCGGCTGCGGAGTCAGTAAGCGCCAGCACTCCCGCGCCGATGGCGACCATTCCGGCATACATGAGCGACCTCGGACCGCTCACGTCGATGATCCTGCCAGCAAAGGGCGCCGCGAAGGCCATCAGCACTAGCGCCAGCGCACCAACGCCCGACAGGAACGAGCGCGACCAGCCAAGTTCCCCCTCCAGAGCGTGCATCACCAGACCCAGCATAGCCCGCACAGAGAACGACACCGCGAGCGCCGTAAATCCCAGCATGACCAGAATCCAGGGATTGAACGCTGGTCCGCTTTCTTGTGCGCCTGCTTCAATGGTCATTGATCCATCTCGCTTTCATCTGCGAGGCACGCTAAAGTATGAAAACGTCCTCAGACGCTGAAATACTATTTATTTCAGGGTATAAGAAACGATATGATCTGCGATAAGAATTTAGGTGATCTATATTATGAACTCTGTTCTTCCCCTTCTTGCCCTGCGCGCCTTCACGGAAACTGGGCGATACGGCAGTGTCAAACGAGCCGCCGAGACCATGGGTGTCACCTCCGGCGCGGTCAGCCAGCAGATCAGGCAGTTGGAAGAACGGATTGGCGTCACGCTCTTCACGCGTGCGCGATATGGCGTCCAGTTGACGGAGGCTGGCGCAGAGATTCACCCAGGCCTGCTCAGGGCATTTGATCAAATCGGAAACAGTATGGAGGCGCTGGAGGCGATCAATGCCCGGCAGACCGTCACGATCAGCACGGTCCCCTCATTCGCGGCATCCTGGCTAGTGCCGCGTCTGGGGCGCTTCACCAGTGAGCACCCCGACATCGAGACCCGCGTTGAAGCGACATCAGCCCTCGTCGATCTTCGGCGAGATCGGGTCGATGTCGCCATCCGTCATGGCTTGGGCGACTATCCTGGCCTCGTCTCCGAACATCTGATGGCGCCGGTGTTTCTGCCTGTCGCAAGCCCCTCCTTACTAGCGGCTGGGCAGCCGATACGCGAGCCCTCTGACTGCCTGGCCTATCCCCTACTTCAGGATTCCGACCGGGCCGACTGGCGTCTCTGGTTCAAGGCTGTTGGTGTCGCAGATGATCCCCGTGCTGAACGCGGACCTTCGTTTGACGACGACTTCCTCCTTATTCGTGCTGCAGAGGCTGGTCAGGGACTCGCACTGATTCGGGATATCTATGCAGCGGAAGAAATTGCATCCGGCCGTCTGGTACTTGCGCTGGACCGCCCATGGCCCACTGACTTTGCCTATTATGTCGTGACGCTGCCGAATGCCCCCAACCGCAAGCCCGTTGCTGATTTCGTTGAATGGCTGAAACATGAAGCAACGCAGCCTTCCGAAATATAACGCTTCAGGCATCATGCGTTTTTGGATGTATTGCAGGAATAACGCAGAGGAAAACAAACAGTCATGGCAGCACCTCGTTCGCGCCGCCTCATAAGCATCAAGGATTTCCTCATCTGAGGCGCGCCAATAAAGAGCTATTGCATAAACGCTCATCATCACCGGGGACAACCCGCCGGTAGGAGAGCTACCTTAATCCGAGTGTCGACTTGCCCTGTACTTGGCTGTCGGCCCTTATCAGGCGTAAGTCTCAGCCTGAGTGCGACAAGATGGAATTGACATCCTTGACGGCGCCGAACCGCCTATCCAGGAAAGCCAGCGGCTATCCCGTCTCGTTCCCCTGATTTCATAGTAGTGTTCGGCCCCGTCGATAGTCAGGTGCTGCCGTCCCTGTGAGGAAATACGTTCATCTTATCTTCTGTAAGATTCGTTGATCTTTTGCTCGCATCAATTATCGCGGAATCAGACATACCGCCGATCTCCTGTCTTCCCACGCCGAACCACTACTACGCCCTTGACGCTGTTGCGCGGGCCTAATCTCTGCCTCTCTTACTCATCCCCGATCCAGGGCTGGCCGAACGGTCCCTGAACGCTAGGGGACGACATGGCAGAATCTCATCAGAAATCCGAGGCGATCACGCGAGGCGCGCGCATGCTGCGCACCGCCCTTGGCCCCGCCATCGCCCGGTTTCTGGAAGACCCGTCGATCGTCGAGGTGATGCTCAATCCTGATGGTCGGCTCTGGATCGACCGGCTCTCCGAAGGCCTGTCCGATACCGGCGAGCGGCTGTCACCAGCGGACGGCGAACGGATTGTGCGTCTGGTCGCGCACCATGTCGGCGCCGAGGTCCATTCCGGCGCTCCGCGTGTCTCGGCGGAACTCCCCGAGACAGGGGAACGGTTCGAGGGGCTTCTCCCTCCCGTCGTCGCAGCGCCGAGCTTCGCCATCCGCAAACCCGCCGTCGCCGTCTTCACCCTCGACGATTATGTCGCTGTTGGGATCATGACAAGCGATCAGGCGGCGGCCCTGCGTGTCGCAGTCATCGAGCGCAAAAACATTCTCGTCGCCGGCGGCACCTCGACCGGCAAGACGACGCTCACCAATGCGCTGCTGGCCGAGGTCGCCAAGACCTCCGACCGGGTGGTGTTGATCGAAGATACCCGCGAGCTGCAATGCGCCGCGACAAACCTCGTGGCGCTACGCACGAAGGACGGCGTGGCATCGCTGTCGGATCTGGTGCGCTCATCGCTGCGCCTGCGCCCCGACCGCATCCCCATCGGCGAGGTGCGTGGCCCGGAAGCTCTCGACCTCCTTAAAGCCTGGGGCACCGGCCATCCCGGCGGCATCGGGACCATCCACGCCAGCACCGGCATTGGCGCCCTTCGCCGTCTCGAACAGCTCATCCAGGAAGCTGTCGTCACAGTCCCGCGCGCGCTGATTGCCGAAACCATCGATCTGGTCGCCGTGCTGACCGGCCGCGGATCGAAGCGCCGCCTCTCCGAACTCGCCCTCGTCGAAGGCCTCAGTCCTGACGGCGACTACCGCGTCATCCCCTCAACGACAAATCTCACAGGAGAGCCAACATGATCCGCCGTGCCCTGCGCGTCCGCCGCCACATCGCGACAGCGACCGCCGTCACCTATGCCAGCCTGATACTCGCCCCCGCTGCCCACGCCTCCGGCTCGTCCATGCCCTGGGAAGCACCATTGCAGTCGATCCTGCAATCGATCGAAGGCCCCGTCGCCAAGATCATCGCGGTGATCATCATCATCGTCACCGGCCTGACACTGGCCTTCGGCGACAGTTCGGGCGGCGCCCGCAAGCTGATCCAGATCGTCTTCGGCCTGTCGATCGCGTTTGCGGCCAGCTCGTTCTTCCTTTCGTTCTTCTCCTTCGGCGGCGGGGCGCTCGTCTGATGGCGGGCTTTAACGATCAATCTGGCGAAGTGTCGGGCTTCTCCGTCCCCGTTCACCGAGCGCTGACCGAGCACATCCTGCTCGGCGGGGCTCCGCGCTCGATCGCCATCGTCAACGGCACGCTGGCCGCCGCTCTCGGCCTCGGCCTGCGTCTCTGGCTGGTCGGCATCGCGCTTGGGCTCCTTGGGCATTTCGCGGCCGTCTGGGCGGCCAAGCGCGATCCGCTCTTCGTCGATGTGGTGCGCCGCCATCTGCGCATCCCCGGTCATCTCGGCGTCTGAGAGGACAACCATCATGATGAATCTTGCCGAATATCGCCGCACAACCACGCGGCTAGCCGACTTCCTGCCCTGGGCAGCGCTGGCCGGTGATGGCGTGGTGCTCAACAAGGACGGCAGCTTCCAGCGGACGGCGCAGTTCCGCGGGCCGGATCTGGATTCCGCAGTCCCCGCCGAATTGGTGGCCGTCGCAGGACGATTGAACAACGCCTTCCGCCGCCTCGGTTCGGGCTGGGCCATTTTCGTCGAGGCGCAGCGTCATGCTGCCGCCACCTATCCGGCAAGCCGCTTTCCCGATGCCGCATCGGCGCTGGTCGATGCCGAGCGTAAGGCCGCGTTTGAGGAAGCGGGCAGCCATTTCGAATCCAGCTATTTCCTGACCTTCCTCTATCTGCCGCCCGCCGAAGACGCGGCCCGGGCCGAGAGTTGGCTCTATGAGGGTCGCGAACAATCCGGCGTCGACGCTCATGAGATTCTGCGCGGCTTCATCGATCGCACCGACCGGGTGATCCAGCTCGTTGACGGTTTCATGCCGGAATGCGCCTGGCTCGATGACGCCGAGACGCTGACCTATCTGCATGGCTGCATCTCGACCAAACGCCACCGCGTCCACGTCCCTGAGACGCCGATGTATCTCGATGCGCTGCTCGCCGACCAGCCGCTGACCGGCGGGTTGGAGCCGCGTCTGGGCAATTCTCATCTGCGAATTCTCACCATCGTCGGTTTTCCGACCGCGACCACGCCCGGCATTCTCGATGAACTGAACCGGCTGGCCTTTCCCTATCGCTGGTCGACGCGGGCGGTGATGCTCGACAAGGCCGACGCCACCAAGCTGCTGGTCAAAATCAGGCGGCAATGGTTCGCCAAGCGCAAGTCAATCGCCTCGATCCTCAAGGAGATCATGACCAACGAAGCCTCGGCGCTGGTTGACACCGATGCCTCGAATAAAGCCGCCGATGCCGATCTGGCGCTTCAGGAACTGGGTGCGGACTATGCGGGCCAAGCTTACGTCACCGCGACCGTCACAGTCTGGGACGACGATCCGCGCATCGCTGACGAGAAGCTCAGGCTGGTCGAGAAAATCATTCAGGGCCGCGATTTCACGGCGATGCCTGAGACCATCAACGCGGTGGATGCCTGGCTCGGCTCGTTACCGGGGCACGTTTACGCCAATGTCCGGCAGCCCCCCATCAGCACACTGAACCTTGCCCATATGATCCCGCTTTCCGCGGTGTGGGCGGGTCCGGAACGGGACGAGCATTTTGCAGCGCCCCCTCTGCTCTTCGGTAAAACCGAAGGCTCGACCCCGTTCCGGTTTTCCCTTCATGTCGGCGATGTCGGCCACACCCTGATCGTTGGGCCGACTGGCGCGGGCAAGTCCGTGCTGTTGGCGCTGATGGCGTTGCAGTTCCGGCGCTATCCGGGCGCGCAGGTCTTCGCCTTCGATTTCGGCGGTTCGATCCGCGCCGCTGCGCTTGCCATGGGCGGCGACTGGCACGATCTCGGCGGCGGATTAAGCGAAGATGCAGATGACAGCGTTTCGCTTCAGCCTCTGGCCGGCATCCATGATGTCCCCGAACGCGCCTGGGCCGCCGACTGGATCGTCTCGATCCTGACGCGCGAGGGCGTCGGCATCACGCCGGAGGTGAAGGAATACATCTGGACAGCGCTGACCTCGCTGGCGTCCGCGCCGGTGAACGAGCGCACCATCACCGGCCTCGCAGTCCTGCTGCAATCCAATGATCTGAAGCAGGCGCTACGACCCTATTGCGTCGGAGGTCCCTATGGCCGTCTGCTCGACGCCGAGACCGAGCATCTGGGCGCCGCATCGGTACAGGCATTCGAGACCGAGGGACTGATCGGCACAGGCGCCGCGCCCGCCGTGCTGACGTATCTGTTCCATCGCATCGGCGATCGGCTCGACGGGTCGCCGACCCTGCTGATCATCGACGAGGGCTGGTTGGCTCTCGATGATGACGGCTTCGCTGGTCAGCTCCGCGAATGGCTGAAGACGCTGCGCAAGAAGAACGCCTCCGTGATCTTCGCCACGCAGTCGCTCAGCGACATCGACGGCAGCGCCATCGCTCCGGCCATCATCGAAAGCTGCCAGACCCGACTGTTGCTGCCGAACGAACGCGCCATTGAGCCGCAGATCACCGCCATCTATCGGCGCTTCGGCCTCAATGACCGGCAGATCGAGATCCTCGCGCGGGCAACGCCGAAGCGCGACTATTACTGCCAGTCTCGGCGCGGCAATCGCCTGTTCGAGCTGGGCCTTTCCGATGTGGCGCTGGCGCTCTGCGCCGCCTCTTCCAAGACCGATCAGACCGATATTCAGCGCATCGTCGCTGAGCATGGGCGCGAGGGCTTCCTCTCCGCCTGGCTGCGCCACCGCGACGTGGCCTGGGCCGTCGACCTCATCCCCGACCTCAACAACCTGGAGACATAATCATGATGATCCGCCGTTCCTGCGCCGCCCTTGTCGCCGCGACGATCCTTGCTGCGCCGCTGGCGCTCGCCCCCATTCTGACCGCCCCGGCATATGCGCAGTTCGGGTTTGGTCGCATCGTCTTTGACCCGTCGAACTATGCCCAGAATGTGCTGACGGCGGCGCGCACGCTTCAGCAGATCAATCAACAAATCACCCAGCTTCAAAACGAAGCGCAGATGCTGATCAATCAGGCCCGCAATCTGGCGAGCCTCCCCCATTCCTCGCTCCAGCAGATTCAACAGTCGGTACAGCGCACCCAGCAGCTTCTGGACCAGGCGCAGAACATCGCCTTCGACGTTCAGAAGATCGATCAGGCCTTCCAGACCCAATATGGCGCGGCCTCGCTCTCGGCGACGGACCAACAGCTCGTCGCCGGTGCGCGAGAACGCTGGCAGAATACCGTGGGCGGTCTTCAGGACGCCATGCGCGTACAAGCCGGCGTTGTCGGCAATATTGACGGGCAGCGCACCGAGATGTCGGCCCTGGTCGGCCAGAGCCAGAGCGCGACCGGTGCGCTTCAGGCAACCCAGGCTGGCAATCAGCTCCTCGCCCTTCAGGCCCAGCAACTCGCCGATCTCACAGCACTTCTCGCTGCCAATGGCCGGGCCGAGGCGTTGTCGGCGGCTGAACAGGCCGCAGCTGCCGAACAGGGCCGTGAGCAGCGCCGCCGCTTCTTGACGCCCGGCACAGGCTACCAGCCGGGCAACGCCCAGATGTTCAAAAACGGCAACTGAGACCGGAAAGGGGAGCACCATGGACGGCAAGATGCTGGCCCGGTTGGGCGCCATCATATTCGTCGCCGTCGCGATCACCGCGACCGCCATCGAGATGACCCGCAAGGACGAATCCCCGGCACCCCCCACCACTCGGCAGCTTCAACCGTCCACCCCCGATCCGCTGCGCGCCGGACAGCGCCGCTGCCAGCAACTCGGTGAAGCCGCGACCCGCGATCCGGAATGCTTGGCTGTCTGGACGGAAAGCCGTGATCGCTTTCTCGGAACCCCGGCACCTGCCGCACCGATCGCTCCCCGTCAGAACGAAGGACAATAATCATGGGTGGCACCGGCGTCATCGACCAGTTCCTGCAGGTCTTCACCAGCTACATCGACAGTGGCTTCGGCCTGCTCGGCGGCGAGGTCGCCTTCATCGCCACCACGCTGATCGTCATCGATGTGACGCTGGCCGCGCTGTTCTGGAGCTGGGGCGCCGATGACGACATCATCGCCCGCCTCGTCAAGAAGACCCTGTTCGTCGGCGTCTTCGCCTATTTGATTTCCAACTGGAACAATCTGGCGAAGATCATCTTCGACAGCTTTGCCGGTCTCGGCCTCAAGGCTTCCGGCACCAGCTTCACGACCGCCGACCTGCTGCGCCCCGGCAAGGTGGCGCAGACCGGGCTCGATGCCGGACGGCCCCTGTTGGAGTCGATCTCCGGCTTGATGGGCTACTGGTCGTTCTTCGAGAATTTTATCCAGATCGCCTGCCTGCTGTTCGCCTGGGCGCTGGTGCTGCTCGCCTTCTTCATTCTGGCCGTTCAGCTTTTTGTCACGCTCATCGAGTTCAAGCTGACGACGCTCGCAGGGTTTGTCCTGATCCCCTTCGGCCTGTTCGGTAAATCAGCCTTCATGGCCGAAAAGGTGCTCGGCAATGTCATTTCCTCCGGTATCAAGGTCCTGGTGCTGGCCGTCATTATCGGCATCGGCTCGACCCTGTTCAGTCAGTTCACCGCAGGTTTTGGCGGAGCGACGCCCACCATTGATGATGCCATGGCCATCGTCCTGGCCGCCCTTTCCCTTCTCGGTCTTGGCATTTTCGGCCCCGGAATAGCCAATGGCCTCGTCTCCGGCGGTCCCCAGCTTGGCGCTGGCGCCGCAGTCGGAACCGGCCTCGCCGTCGGTGGCGCAACGCTGGCCGCGGGCGGTGCCGCAGGTCTCGCCGCAAGGGGTGGTGCTGCTGCACTTTCCGGTGGCGCTGCTGCCGTGCGCGGTGGTGCGGCGGCCGCTGGCGGCGCCTCCACCGCTTACAGTCTCGCCTCGGCTGGTCAGTCCGGCGTGGGCGGTGTTGCCTCCGGCCTCGGCGGTGCGGCGAAAGCCGCGGGCAGCGCCGCAATTTCACCGCTGAAGCGCGCCGCGTCAAAGGCCACCGAGAGCGTCAAATCCAGCTTCTCGGACGGTGCGAAGTCAGCCTTCGAGACCACCGGCGGCTCCTCGACCATGGGAACGATCGGCGGCGGCGCTGACACCGCCGGTGCCCCCTCAACTCCCGCAGGCAACGGCCCGCCTGATTGGGCCAAGCGCATGAAACGCTCGCAGGGCCTGTCCCACGGTGTCTCCGCCGCCGCCCACGCGGTGCGATCCGGCGACAGCCATGGCGGCGGTTCGTCCATCAACCTTTCTGAAAGTGACCGCTGATGTTCAAACGTCCCGCAGCCCATTACGGCAAGACGCCCGAACCCGAGACCCCATACCAGAAGGCCGCGCAGATTTGGGACGAGCGCATTGGCTCGGCCCGTGTCCAGGCGAAAAACTGGCGGTTAATGGCCTTCGGCTCGCTGCTTCTCGCAGGCGGCTTCGCTGCTGCCCTGGTCTGGCAATCGGCGCGCGGCACCATCGTTCCCTGGGTGGTGCAGGTCGACAATCTCGGCCAGGCGCAGGCAGTCGCCCCGGCCGTTGCCGATTACCGCCCGACCGATCCACAGGTGGCCTGGCATCTGGGCCGCTTTATCGAGCAGGTCCGCTCGATCCCGGCCGACGCCATCATCGTTCGCCAAAACTGGCTACGCGCCTATGAGTTCACGACCGATCGCGGGGCGGCAGCGCTCAACGACTACGCCCGCTCCAACGATCCATTCACCAAGGTCGGCCGGAGCCAAATCGCCATCGAAGTATCGAGCGTCATCCGCGCATCGCCGGATTCATTCCGCGTCGCCTGGACCGAACGCCACTATGAGAACGGCCAGCTCTCGAGCACGCAGCGCTGGACCGCGATCCTCACGATCGTCGTCCAGCCGCCGCGCGATGCGGAGCGGCTGAAAGCCAATCCGCTCGGTATCTACATCAATGCAATTTCCTGGTCGCGCGAGATGAGCCAATGACCCGCGCCGTCCACGTCTCGGATAGGCCGGGAAAGAGAGGTGCCGCCGTGGCGGCCCTGCTCCTGGCTGCAACCATGCTTGCCGGTTGCGCAACGATGAAAAAGCCGCCGGAAATTAGCTACGACGCCGATGTTCCACCGCTGCCCGCCGTCGCGGCAGTTATAACGGAACAGTCGCCACGGTCCCTGCATGTGCCTCCAGCATGGACGCCGAGCCGCGGTGGGACTTCGGCTGGCACGCCGACCGGACGCGTCGAGAACGCCAACGCCGCCGCCCGCGTGGAGCCGAGGCGCGACGGCTATTATAACGCCATCCAGATCTACCCATGGAGTGAAGGCGCCCTTTATCAAGTCTACGCTGCCGTCGGGAAGATCACCACGATTGCCCTGGAGCGCGGCGAAAGCCTGACCGGCGCGGGCCCAATCGCAGCAGGCGATACCGCCCGCTGGATCATCGGCGACACCGAAAGCGGTTCAGGCCTCACCCGCCGCGTGCAGGTTCTGGTGAAACCCACGCGCGCTGAAATCTCGACCAACCTCGTCATCACTACGGATCGCCGGACCTACATGATCGAGCTACGCGCCCGCGAAGCCCTCTACATGCCGGCCGTTTCCTGGGCCTATCCCCAACAACCGGCATCACAGCGCCAATCCGTGCCGGCCACACCCGTCATTCCGGCGGCAGCGGCTCGCAACCATCGCTATGGCCTCACCGGCGGCAATCCGCCGTGGAAGCCGATCTCGGTCTATGACGATGGCCGCCGCGTCTATGTCGAGTTCCCGCGCGGCATCGTCCAAGGCGAAATGCCGCCGCTCTTTGTCATCGGGCCGGACGGCGAAGCGCAGATCGTCAACAGCCGCATCCACCAGAACATCCTGATCGTCGACCGCCTGTTCGGCGCTGCCGAACTGCGCCTTGGCGGCGGCGACCGTCAGCAGACCGTCAGGATCGTTCGCACCGACGGAAGGCCAGCGTCATGACCCCTATCGATCCCACGGCGAACCGTCAGCCGAATGCGGACGGTGACGACGATGCCCTGCCTCTGACCGGCGGACCTGCCGCCCCTATGCGACTGCGCGCCGACGCTCCCCGCGTCACGCGCATCTCGCGCAAGGTGCTTGCCGGTGTCGGTCTTGTCGCCAGCCTCGGTATTGGCGGGGCCCTGATCTATGCACTCCAGACCCGGGATGCCGGCTCAGGCAATGAGGAACTCTATTCCGTCGACAATCGCGCCACGGCAGATGGCATCGCCAGTCTGCCACGCGATTACACCGGCCCGATCCTCGGGCCTGCATTGCCCGGCGATCTTGGGAGACCGATCCTCGACGCTCAGAACCGCGGGCAACCGATCGCGCCGCCAGCCATCACGACACCCAACGTCGATCCAGAGGAGCAGCGCCGGATGACCGAGGAGGAAGCGGCCCGCCTGAGCCGCGTCTTCTTCCAGACCGCGCCTGGCACTTCAACCGCCGGCGCGACAGCTGGCGGTACTTCCCCGAACCTTACTGGACTAGGTCTGTCCGGCCAGCCAGGCACACCCACGGCCCAGGACCGCCAGCTTGCCTTCCTCAACGCCGGCGTCGACCGCCGAACCGTTGCGCCGGATCGTGTCATGGCGCCGGCATCGCCCTATGTGCTTCAGGCTGGCGCGGTGATTTCCGCTGCGCTTATCACCGGCATCCGCTCCGACCTGCCAGGGCAGATCACGGCACAGGTAACGGAGAACATCTACGACAGTCCGACCGGTCGTATGCTCCTTGTCCCGCAGGGCGCGCGCATTATCGGCGAATACAGCAACGATGTCGGCTTCGGGCAGCGCCGCATTCTCCTGGTCTGGAACAGGCTCATCATGCCCAATGGTCGCTCCATCGTGCTGGAACGGCAACCAGGCGCCGATGGACAAGGCTATGCCGGCTTGGAGGATGGGGTTGACTATCACTGGTGGGATCTCGCTAAGGCAGCGGGCTTGTCGACCCTCTTGGCTATTGGCACGGAGCTGGCCGTCGATGACGACGACCGGCTTCTGAACGCTATCCGCAATGGAGCGCAGGACACCATCAACGACGCTGGACAGCAGATTGTTCGGCGTCAGCTCAATGTGCAGCCGACGCTCACCATCAGGTCAGGCTTCCCCGTCCGCGTGATCGTCACCCGCGATCTCGTCCTTGAGCCCTATGGAGGATGATATGACCAAGCTGAAACTCGGCCCGATCACAGAGGACAAACCCATCAAGGTGACACTTGAACTTCCGGCCACCTTGCATCGTGATCTTGTAGCATATGCCGAGGCGCTGGCCAGAGAGAGCGGCCAATCTGCTGCCGATCCAAAACGGCTGATCGTGCCTATGTTGGAGCGGTTTATTGCGACGGATCGAGGATTTGCGAAGCTTCGTCGGATCGGTTCTGCGCCCCACTAGGAAACTCCCCGGAGCGTTTCGACATCACCTTGGCCAGACTGAGAAGTCGCCGGAAAGCGGGATTGTCGTTTTTCGGCGACCAGACCGCGCAAAAGGACAAAATCTCTCCGGCGAGCGGGCGATATGCAATACCGGGGAGCTGTGCCGCAATCGTTGCTTCGCTGGTCAGCGTCAGGCTGCTTCCTCCGGCGACGATCTGCATTAGCGTGTCGCGATAGACCGCCTGTCGCTGAATGTTGGGGGAATGGCCGAGAGACGACAGGTGCTTCACCAGATAGTCGTGAATTTCCGGCCCAGGCTGCGCCTCGCTCACAATGAATCGCCGCCCATGGAGGTCATGCCACGCGATCTCCTCCTTTTCAGCCAGTTCGTGCCTGTTCGGCATCACGACATAAATCCGCTCGTCCCACAGATGCGCGACGTCGCAACCCTCGGCGGATGTTGTCCCGGTGAGAAATGCGACGTCCAGCCGGTGCTGCTGCACGGCTGGGACGTGATCAGAGGTCCCGCCTTCGACATATTCCAGTCGCACGCCTGCATGATCTGCGTAGTAGGCTTCCACCAACTCGGGCAGGAACCCCGACGCTAACGACGAGATCAAGCCAATCCGGACGACACCCTCCTGGCCTCGCCCGATGACGCCAGCCTCCTGGGCGGCATAATTGACGTGATTGATCGCCTTGCGCGCCTGCTGAAGAAACCGTTCCCCTGCATAGGTTAGGCTGACACCGCCATGGGTGCGAATGAACAAGGCTGCACCAATGTCATCCTCAAGATCGCGAACTCGCCGACTAACCGTCGACGGTTGAACACCCAACGCTCGGGCTGCCTTCCGGATGCCCCCAAACTCCGCCATCGCGATAAGATAGCGCAGATAGCGGAGTTCAAACCGACCAAGCTTATTCATCAAGTTCAGTGGGCATACAGCCCGCCATAGATGCCATCATTGCGCCAGTCTCTTCCGCGCGATCCAGGCAATCAGCAGGGCGGCAACGGCAGCAGCCGCAAGATTGTAGAACATGGCCCCGGCGAAGGCGGCCACGTAGCGGCTGGCTTCCGGTTCAGTACCGCTCGAATGCCCGGCTAGAATGGACACGAAGAAGATGCCGGCGATGGAAACGCCAAACGCACCGCCGACCTGTTGCAAGGTCGAGATGATGCCTGCCGCCATACCGGCATGACGCTCTTCGACGAAACCGATAACGAGGTTGAGCAGCGGCGTCATCGACAGCCCCTGTCCGAAGCCGAACAGGATCAATGCCGGAAGCATCACAAGCACGTCTTCTCGGCCCGCGAGTTCGGACGCCGTGAGGATCAGCCAGCCTATCCCCAAAGCATAGATCAGTGCGCCACCAGCGATCACTCCATTGCCCCAACGCGCTACCAGCTTTGGTGCGATCAGCGAGGCCACAACAAAGCCCACGCTCGCCGGCGCGAACAACATCCCGGCCTCGAAAGGTGACAGGCCAAGGCCCGTCTGTAGCAAAAGTGCGAAACACAAAAATAATGAGGTCGAGGTCGAGTAGATCAAAAGCACGACGACTGCCCCGGCCGAAAACCCTCGATTGGCAAAAAGGCCCAGATCGACGGCGGGATGAGTTGCCCGACGTTCCCAGGCAAGGAAGCCGACGAGCAATAGCCCGGAAGCCAGAAAGCTGCCCCATGTCCAGGCGGGCCACCCGCTATTCGGACCTTCCAGCAGCGGCAGAAGCAGCAGCAGCAAGCCAACCGTGGCCAAACTAACGCCCGGCCAGTCGACGCCTGCTACATCCGACGCTTTCGATTCCGGGATAGTGCGGGCAAAGATCGCGGCCAGCACGCCGATCGGCAGATTGATAAGAAAGATCACGCGCCAGCCGAGACCGAAGAGATCACTCTCAACGATCAACCCGCCCAGCACCTGTCCGGCGATGGCGGCAAGCCCCAGCGTCATGCCGAGGAGGCCGAAGGCGCGGCGGCGCCCAGCCTCGTCATACATGACGCGCAGCAGCGCGTAGACTTGAGGAAACAGGATTGCTCCCGTTGCTCCCTGCAGCAAGCGTGCAGCGATCAGGCTGGTCGCATCCGGCGCGATTCCGCACAGGAAGGACGCAACCGCAAAGCCCAGCATTCCGAGAACAAAGAGCCTGCGACGGCCATGAATGTCGCCCAAACGACCGCCCGCAATCAGCAACACCCCGAAGGCCAACTCATAACCAGCGATGACGAAGCCGATCTCGGCGAAATTCGCGCCAAGGTCGGCCTGCATCGACGGGATTGCGACATTAACGACGAACAGGTCGAAGACCGTGATGAACCCGCCGAGCAACAGGATGGCCAGCGCGAGCGGGGAGGAAGTCGAACCTTCGTCAACGCTCGATCGTGATGATGATGTTTTGGTTCCTGAAATGCAGTTGTCAGACATGGCGGCTCCCGAGGTTGAAACCGTCGGATAAGCCGCCTACAATCCTATTACTATGGAGTAAGTTATACGGTTACTATGAGCAATATGCTGGACACTCGCCTCGATCGCACCCGGACAGAATTGGCGGACTTTCTGCGTCAGCGTAGGGAAAGCCTTTCTCCGCTCGATGTCGGCCTTCCACCCGGCAAGAGGCGGCGGACGCCTGGATTGCGGCGGGAGGAAGTGGCGGCGCTCGCTGGCGTCGGCCTCAGTTGGTACACATGGCTGGAACAGGGCCGCGACATCAATGTCTCGACCGCATTTCTCGACAACGTGTCGAGGGTGCTGAAACTCGATGAGACCGAGCGACGGCATCTGTTCCTTCTGGCGCATCACCGGCCTCCCGCCATCCATGGTCGCGCCTGGTGCGCCTTGCCCGCGCTGGTTCGGAGGCTGATCGACGATTTGGCGCTGCGGCCCGCCTATGTATTGAACCTTCGGTGGGATGTGATCGGCTGGAATGCGGCGGCAGAGAGGCTCTTCGGTTTCGAGGCGCGCGATCCAGCAGAGCGGAACATGCTGTGGATGCTGTTCGCTGATGACAGCCTGTCCGGCCGAATCTTGGAGTGGAACATCCAGGCTCCGCAGATTCTCGCAAGCTTCCGGCGCGATTATGCGCAGGCGCCCGACGACGAGGACATGATCGAACTGGTCGAAACTATCGAACAGCGATCACCTGCGTTTCGCGATCTTTGGCGCAGGCATGATGTGCATGGCCGTTGCCAGGGGCGTCGGAGCTTTCATCTAGAAGGCATTGGCGCGGTCACGTTCGATCATTCCACCTTTATCGTGGATGAGGAAAAGCACCTGCGGCTCGTGGCCTATGCCAGCCTTCCCGACGAACCCAGCAGCGAACGGTTCGAGTGCATGCTCCTGTCGGAGGCGCTAAACACTCATCGAGCTACCTTATCGGCATCAGCCCCGCCTGCGTGAATCCGACGAACATTGAACGTCCCATATGCACGCTAGGACGGGCCGAAATTACTACGCCCCTTTTTATCGCCTTCCTCTTTTCAGCATCTATTGCTTTCAATCAGCCAGGAACAATAGATGAAGGCGAAAGAGAATGACTCGGGCGACTGAGAATACGATCACGCGGACGATCCGAAGGAAAGAGCTGCGCGCAATAGTCCCGCTGGCCGACAGCACTATCTACGAGATGGAGCAACGCGGGCAGTTCCCGCGCCGGTTTGCTCTGACGCCGAGGTGCGTCGTATGGGATTTGGCAGAGGTGGAGGCGTGGCTCGCGTCCCGCAGAGCCACGCCGATCAATCGCGCGCAACATCCTGATGTTAGCCAGCGAAGGACGCGCCCTGTCAAAGAGACGGATCGGGGTCGAAAAGCGGCATCGAAGGTGGAATGAGAACTGGTAGGCGTTTGCGTCCTTCGAGCCACGCATCGATTATATCCGACCACTCCTGCATCATGTGGCGGCGCTGCACCTCGTATTCAGCCTTATTGTAGACTCCCCGTGACGAGCGACCGTCTTCATGAGCGAGGCACTTTTCGATCCAATCGCTATTGAAGCCAAGTTCATTGAGTAGCGTCGATCCTGTCCGTCGAAGGTCATGCACCGTGAATGGTTCGAGGGGCAGCCCCTCCTTCTTGGCCTGTTCCACCACTGAATATGTTACGCGGTTGAAGGTTGCGCGAGACATAGGCGCGTCGGCGTCATAGCGCGACGGAAGTACATATCGCGAATTACCCGAGCACGTCTTTAATGCGATAAAGATATCCAGGACTTGGCGCGACAGGTAAACATTATGCGCCTTCGATCGCTTCATCCGTTCCTTTGGAATTGTCCAGACGGCGTTCTCGAAATCGACTTCATCCCAGGTCGCGTCCTGTAGCTCGCTCTTGCGCACCATGGTCAACAGAAAGAGTCGCAGCCCCAAGCGGATCGTAGGCAAGGTGGCAACGTGTTCCAGCTGGTTCAGCATTACACGGATCTCGGAAGGCGATAACGAACGATCCCGAGGTACGAATGTTGCGATCGAGGTTGGCCCCACTTCGTCGGCCGGATTCGAAACCTTTTCACCATGCAGGATCGCGAACCCATATATTTGTTTGAGTATGTCGCGCACATGGATGGCCGTGGCCGGCGCTCCTCGATCAACGATCTTGCCGCAATGTGCTCGCAAGTCATTCGGAGTGATTTCCGTTAACAGGCGATTGCGCCAGACGGGGAGCAGTTCGCGCTCGAAGATGGAGCGACGCATCGCGCGCGTGCTGTCGGCCATCGGCCCAGCCGTCAACCACTTCTCGCCGAATTCGCCGAAGCTCCTCGCTTCCTTGATACGACGTTTTTCTCGCTGTTTTTCGATCGCCGGTGAGCGTCCCTCGCTGACGGCACGCTTCGCGTCGATGCACTTCTCTCGGGCTCGGGCAAGCGAGATCCCGTCGCGTCCATACCTGCCCAGATAGACGGTCTCCCGGCGTCCGTTGAGCCGGTAGTCCAAACGAAATGAGACCGTGCCACTGGGCATGACGCGCACATACATGCCGTCGCGGTCTGCGACTTTGTAAATTTTCTCTTTTGGTTTCAATGCCTTGATGGCAGCGTCCGTAAGCATCCCTTCCGCCTCCTGAAAAGTACCGTCAGCACAATTTCGAGGACTAATGACAGGGAATATCTTGTATTTTCAACGGATTATGTTGAAAAAAGTACCGTCACGAGCCTCATTGACCGTGACGGTACTTTGTAAAATTCGCCGGAGCAATATACCGGAGACCCGTCGGGTGGGCCGACAGAGCCAATCTCTACATGCCGATAGCTACTGATTGCTACCGGCATGATTTATATTTGTTTTCAGATACTTAGGTCGTGCTTTAGCGTAAAATCGGCGGCTTACGGATGGGCCTGAATCATTCCCACTCGATGGTGCCCGGGGGCTTCGAGGTGATGTCGTAGGTGACGCGGTTGATGCCTTCGACCTCGTTGATGATGCGGGTCGCGGTCTCGCTCAGGAACTCGTGGCTGAAGGGGTAGTAGTCCGCCGTCATGCCGTCGACGGAGGTCACGGCCCGGAGCGCGCAAGCAAAGTCATAGGTCCGCCCGTCGCCCATCACGCCGACGGTGCGCACCGGCAGGATTGCAACGAAGGCCTGCCAGATCTCGTCATAGAGACCGTGCTTGCGGATCTGGTCGATATAGACCGCATCCGCCTTGCGCAGGATGGCGAGCTTCTCGCGGGTGATCTCGCCCGGGCAGCGGATGGCAAGGCCCGGCCCCGGGAACGGGTGGCGGCCGATGAACTTCTCCGGCAGCCCCAGCTCGCGGCCGAGGGCGCGAACCTCGTCCTTGAACAGCTCGCGCAGCGGCTCGACCAGCTTCAGGCCCATCTTTTCCGGCAGGCCGCCCACATTGTGGTGGCTCTTGATTGTCACCGACGGGCCGCCCGAGAAGCTGACGCTCTCGATCACATCCGGATAGAGCGTTCCTTGCGCCAGGAACTCGGCGCCGTCGATCGAGTTGGCGTGTTTCTGGAACACGTCGATGAACAGCTTGCCGATGGTCTTGCGCTTCACTTCCGGATCGGACACGCCTTCCAGCGCGCCGAGGAACAGCTCCTGTTCATCGGCGTGAATGAGACGGATGTTGTAGTTGTCCCGGAACATGGTGACGACTTCTTCCGCCTCCCCCTGACGCAAGAGGCCGTGATCGACGAAGACGCAGGTGAGCTGGTCGCCGATGGCCTCATGGATGAGCACGGCGGCAACCGAACTGTCGACGCCGCCGGAGAGGCCGCATATCACCTGTTTGTCGCCGACCTGGGCGCGGATCTTGGCGATCGCGTCCTCACGGTAGGCGCCCATGGTCCAGTCGCCGGTGAAGCCGGCCAGACGGACGAAGTTTTCGTAGAGCTTCTTGCCATTCGGCGTGTGGTGCACTTCCGGGTGGAACTGCACCGCATAGAACTTGCGCGAGGTATCGGCCGTGATGGCATAGGGCGCGTTCGGCGACACGCCATAGACCTCAAAGCCCGGCGCGATCTTGCTGACGTGGTCGCCGTGGCTCATCCACACCTGCTCGCGCTCGCCCTCGAACCAGCCGTCGAGCAGTGGCAGCTTGTCACCAGCCGGCGTAACGAAGGCACGGCCGAATTCCGCCGTGCCGCCGCCACCGGAGATCTTGCCGCCCTCGACCATGCCGCCGAGGTCCTGCATCATGGTCTGCTGGCCATAGCAGATGCCGAGGATCGGCACGCCGAGCGTATAGACCGACTGCGGCGGGCGGGGCGACCCGGCGCGGGTCACCGAATCCGGCCCGCCCGAGAAGATCACCGCCTTCGGGCCGAACTCGGCCAGAAACGCATCAGTGACCTTCTGATAGGGGTGGATTTCGCAATAGACATTCAGCTCGCGCAGACGCCTGGCAATGAGCTGCGTCACCTGGGAGCCGAAGTCGATGATGAGGAGGCGATCATGCTGTGTCATGGGCAGCTTCTACTCTGACATCTGACGGAATTGAACCGGATTCTTGATATCGACAGCTGGCAAACCGCAAAAGGTCTGCGGCGCCCGGTCAGGCGCCATCCCTGGTCTGCAAGGCCGCCAGAAGGCTGGCCAGCCGGATGCGATCCGACGCGCCAAGACCCTTGAAGATCTCGCCTTCAAGCGGCCCCAGCTTGTGTCCGATTTCCCCGGCCAGATCCCGTCCCGCCTTGGTCGCCTTTAATACGACCAATCGGCGGTCTTGCCGGTTTTCGGTCTTTTTCAGCAGTTTGCGATCCGTCAGGCGCATCGCAGCCCGGCTGATGGCAACCGCATCAAGCCCAGTTCGCGCGCCCAGGTCCCGGACCGACCCCTCCCCCGCCTCGATCAAGGCGGACAGCACAAGCCATTCCGGCAAGGCGATGCCATGATCGCCCTGCAGCGCCTTCACCAGGCGCCGCTCGACAAGGCGAGCCGTGGCCAGGATTTTCAGCGGCAGGAAGTTGTCAAGCCCGATCGCCGGCTCGCTGTCGAACAGGCTGACCTGTGCCGGGGCGCTCGTCGCTCCTGCTGTCGATTTGCCGCCCTTGGCCGCCATCTTCGTCTCCCCCGGTTGTCCCGGTTGCCGTCCCAGTTGCCGTCCCGGTTGCCGTCCTGGTTACCTGTCCGGACATCACGCCTGCCCGACGCAGGCAACCAAGCCGGATACAGCTCTTGTCATATCAATTTCACTTCAAGTGAAAAGATCTCGTCTGCCGCAGTTCCGGCTCCTCCACAGCTTTCACGGGCATCGCGAGCCACCAGCCACCCCGCCCGCGGGAGCAGCTTTTGACCCCGGGCACCAGACTGGATATGGTTACCGCAGACGCGGCAGGGACGATTCGGTCTGCATTCCAAGGCAATGTGCCGGCACTCGGGCCGGCAAGCAGCAGCGGTTAGGGTACCGCCGCCAGAAAACTCAGACCGCCAGGCAGGTTCCAGGCCCGATCAAGAGGGGAAACGGTCCTTCGCCATGACAACGGCCGACATGTCCACGACAGAGGTTGCGCGCGCAGCGGAGAGCACCGCCGAAACGTGTCCGCCGAACGGCGGAACCGTAGCAGCCCCGCGACTGGAAGCCGGAACGCCGTCCGAAACTGAAGCAGCGCCAACGGCTCCCGTGCCCAGCCTTGAAAATGTGCGCCGATCCCAAGAGGAAGTCGAGGACGCCTATCTTCAGGCAACCGAGGCCATGCGCAACGGTCAGCTTGAGGACGCGGCTGCACAGTTCCGCAAGATCCTTTTTGCCCATCCCGATCACACCCGCGCCCGCGCCAATCTGGGCAACTGCCAGTTCCTGCTGGGAGATCTGGCCAATGCGGAGGCCGCATTCCGCGCCGCTCTGGCGGAGGATGCGGACAATCACAACGCTCTCTACGGGCTTGCCAGCATCCTGATCCGGCAGGGCAATCTGGACGAGGCGCAGGAACTTGCAGCGCGGCTCGCCGCCTTGCTGCCGGACAGTGCGCCGGCGCTGACCTTGCTCGGCGATGCAACCACGACCGATCCGCGCCCGGGCACAGCCATTGCAGCCTATCGCGCAGCCTTGCGCATCGATGACGGTTATGCCCCTGCCCTCACCGGTCTGTCGCGCCTCTTGCTGAAACGCAGCCGCCTTGATGAGGCGCGTGACCTGGCCGAGCGGGCCACCCTGTCCGGAGCAGTCTCTGCCGAGGCTTTCACCTGTCTTGCCGATGTCCTGGCGGCCCAGGGCGACCTTGTCGCAGCCCGCAATGCCTATGAGACATCCTTGCGGCTCGAGCCGGGGGATGCCGCGGTCAAGGTGCGATTGTCGCTGCTTGCGCGCAAGGCCGGCGATCTTCGCGCTGCCCTGCGCCATGCCGACGATGCCTGGACCGACCAGAGCGACAACCGCGAGGCCGGCAATGCGGTCGGGGCGGCCCTTGCCGCCATCGGAGAACGCCTGGCCGCCCGTGAAATCCTGACCGCGATCGCGAATGGCCGCAGCGTGCCGGACTGGGTTCGCGATGTCATTGAACGCCACCGAACCGTGCCGATGCCGGACCTCGTCTGGTCTCCGCATGCCCCGCTTCAGTCGCAATCCGCCGAGCCGGTCCCGGCCCTGACAGCAGAAGAACCGGAGCTTGCCGGATCAGCCGATGCGAGTGATCCGGCCGCCGCAGCTGATCTGGAAACAACCACCGATAACGCTGAGCCCGACAATCAGATCGGCTGAGGCTGCTTCAAATGAAAAACACCGTGCAGTCGTCAGACCGCTCGGTGTCAAACTGCTGACAAACCTGCTCACAGTCATCCCGGCCCAGCTGAGCGCCAGCGAAGCGCCGAGCCGGGATCCAGACATCAGCCGCGCGAAGCGCGACAAACTTGTCAATCGCAAGTCTTATCGCATTGATTTGTCTATGGGCTCGCTTACGCTCGCACAGACGCGCTGGATTCCGGATCTACGGTTCGCTGAACGCTCACCTTGTCCGGAATGACGGCAATCCGTCAAAACCCGAAGTTTGTCAGAAATCAGACACCGTGCAGTCGTCAGACCGCGCGGTGCTTTTGGATTTGGGCCGTCCAGCGGCCCCGTCAACCGACCCGGGTGACAACCGAAAGGAAGAAACCATCCGTATCGGTGGTAGCCGGCGTGAGCAGGATATGACCTTCCAGGCTCACGTGAGCGGGCATCGGCTTGCCCGGCAGTGCCGCAGCAAATGACTCGGCCGCCGACTTGCGGGCAAACCGCGCGTCCCGGGCAAGAAAGGCTTCGATCTGGTCGCGGTTTTCCACATCCAGGATCGAACAGGTGGCATAGACCAGCCGCCCGCCGGGCTTGACGAAGCGGGCCGCCGCATCCAGCACCCGTGCCTGTTCCTCGATCCGGTCGGCAAGGGCCTTTTCGCTGAGGCGCCACTTGGAATCCGGCCGCCGGCGCCAGACGCCTGTCCCCGTGCAAGGGGCGTCGACGAAGACGAGGTCCATCTGGCCTTCCAGATCCTCGAGCGTTCCCGTTCGCGGATCACGGACCTGCACATTGCGGGCGCCGGCCCGGGCCAGCCGCTCATGAATCGGGGCGAGCCGCAGACGATCATTGTCATAGGCGTAGATCTGGCCACGGTTTTCCATCAGGGCAGCCAGCGCCAGCGTCTTGCCGCCGCCGCCAGCGCAGAAATCCAGCACCTGTTCGCCGGGCTTGGCCCCGGCAACCAGCGCCGCGATCTGGCTTGCCTCGTCCTGCAGTTCGAACCAGCCCTTGCGATAGCCTTCCTCGGCCTGCACATGCGGCAGACGTGCCGCCCCTGGCTTCGGCTCGACCCTCAGGCCGTAGGGCGAGAGGGACGTTTCCTTCAGGTCGATATGCGCGAGGCGCTTGAGGACTTTGTCACGCGATGCCTTCAACGTATTGGCGCGCATGTCGATCGGCGCCCGGCGCGCCAGCGCCTGGCCCTCCGCCACCGCATTGGCGCCAAGCGCTGCGGAAAAGGCGGGCCACAGCCAGTCCGGCACGTCCGCTGCGGTGGCATCAGGCGCCGCATCCTCACGCGGGGTCGTCAAGCCGACGCGTTCCGCGTCGGTCAACGGCTCCGGCGCATGGCGGTCATCCGCCATCACCTCTTCCAGCTTGGCCAGGCCCTGCTGCCAGTTGAGCGCATAGGTCGCAAGCGCCAGCGCACGGGCACTGGCATCCTGCATCTGCCAGCCAAGGCTTTGCTTGTGGCGCAGGGCATCGAACACAAGGTTGCCGATGATCGTGCGATCTCCGGAGCCTGCGAATCGATGGCCGTTGCCCCAGTCCTTCAGCGCGTCCTGCACCGGACGACGGCGACTTTCCACCTCGCCCAGCACTTCGATGGCCGCGGCGATCCGTCCACCATCTTTCATGTCATTGCTCCAGTGTTTCAGGCGGGCACCACGGCGCCCGTCCCGGCCACCGACTGCGCCCTGCCCGTCAGATATTGGTCGGGTAGTTCGGGCTTTCCCGGGTGATCGTCACGTCATGGGCATGGCTTTCGCGCAGGCCCGCGCCGGAGATGCGCACGAAACGCGCCTTCTCCTGGAATTCAGGCAACGTCCTGGCGCCAACATAGCCCATGGCCGCCCGCAGGCCGCCGGCCAGCTGATGCAGCACGCTCGACAGCGGGCCCTTGTAGGGCACCTGGCCCTCGATGCCTTCCGGAACCAGTTTCAGCGCATCGCGCACTTCAGCCTGGAAGTAGCGGTCGGCAGAGCCGCGCGCCATGGCTCCGACCGAGCCCATGCCCCGGTAGGACTTGTAGGACCGGCCCTGGTGCAGATAGACCTCGCCCGGGCTTTCCTCGGTGCCAGCCAGCAGCGAGCCGATCATGGCACCGGCAGCACCGGCAGCCAGGGCCTTGGCCAGATCACCGGAATACTTGATGCCGCCATCGGCGATGATCGGCACATTGTGCTTGGCGGCCTCGTCACAGGCTTCCAGAATGGCGGTCAGCTGCGGCACGCCGACACCGGCGACGATGCGGGTGGTACAGATCGAGCCCGGCCCGATGCCGACTTTCACGGCGTCAGCGCCGGCATCAATCAGCGCCTTGGTGGCTTCGCGGGTGGCGACATTGCCGGCCAGCACCTGAACGGTGTTCGACAACCGCTTCACTTCGCTGACCATCTGCAGCACGCGGGCGGAATGGCCGTGCGCGGTATCGACCACAAGAAGATCGACGCCAGCGTCCATCAGCCGCTCGGCGCGCTGCATGCCCTCGTCCCCGACAGAGGTCGCGGCGGCAACGCGCAGGCGGCCCTGGTCGTCCTTGGAGGCGTTCGGGTTGAGCTGGGCCTTTTCGATGTCCTTCACAGTGACCAGGCCGATACAGGTATAGCTGTCATCCACCACCAGCAGCTTCTCAATCCGGTGCTGGTGCAGCAGGCGCTTGGCCTCTTCCTGGCTCACCGTGTCCCGCACGGTGATGAGGTTCTCGCGGGTCATCAGTTCAAAGACCAGCTGATCCGGGTTGGTGGCAAAGCGCACATCGCGGTTGGTCAGGACGCCCACCAGACGGCCGGTCAGCTGACCGCCGAGGCCGCCATTCTCAACCACCGGAATCCCGGAAATGCCATAGGCCTTCATTAGGTCCAGCGCATCCTTCAAGGTCGCATCCGGTCCAATGACGACCGGGTTCACCACCATGCCGCTCTCGAACTTCTTCACCTGACGCACCTGTTCGGCCTGCTGGTCGAGGGTGAGGTTGCGGTGAATGACACCGATGCCGCCGGCTTGCGCCATGGCAATGGCAAGGCGCGCTTCGGTGACTGTGTCCATGGCGGATGACAGGATTGGCAGGTTCAGTTCGATCGACCGGGTGACGCGGGTGCGCAGGTCCGTGTGGGCAGGCATGACCTCGGAATGCCCCGGGATCAGCAGCACATCATCGAAAGTGAGCGCCTCTGCGCCTGTTGCCGGAACGAAAAAAGTGGCCATTGCCAAATCCCCTGTTGAGAAAGCCCGAAATCCGCCATCCCTTGCCGGGGATGGCGGCGACGAAGTGTGCTTCGGCGTTGCCGGAGAAGTTGGCGCGGGTGAATAACACGCAGGTGACACCTTGAAAAGATCAAAGCGCCATCAGTCCCTGATTGCAGTTAAGACCCCGCCAGTTTGACAGGCTCACATGTCCTCGTCTTCACCGCGTCCAAAGACTGAGCCAGGGGCACTTTTACCGCGGAAACCCTTGGCAACGACGTAAAGTTCCGGGCTTTCCTTGCGGCTGGCCGGTGGCTTGATGTGGGCGACCGAGACGAAATCCCGCTTCAGCAGCGCCAGGAGTTGCCCCTCCGTCCCGCCCCGGAACACCTTCGCCAGGAACACACCGCCGGGCGCGAGATTCTCGAGAGCGAACTGGATCGCCACTTCGAACAGGTGAGTCGTGCGCAGGTGATCGGTCTGCCGGTGCCCCGTTGTCGGTGCGGCCATATCGGACAAGACGACATCAGGCTTGTGCCCGCCAAGCGCGGCGAGCAGTGCATCCGGCGCGTCCTCGTCAAGGAAGTCCTTCTTGAGAAAAGTCACGCCCGGGATATGGTCCATGTCGAGATAGTCGATACCGACGATAGTCGGCGCGTCTGGCGACGACCCAACCCGGTCGACCGCGATCTGGCACCATCCCCCGGGCGCTGCCCCAAGGTCGACGACCCGGGCGCCGGGTTTCAGCAGGTTCAGCTTGTCATCGATCTCGATCAGCTTGTAGGCCGCGCGCGACCGGTAGCCGTCCATCTTGGAGCGGCGCACATAAGGGTCGTTGAGATGGCGCTCGAGCCAGCGGGTCGAGGACACCGTCCGCTTGGCCGCCGTCTTGACACGCACATGCAGGCCACGCTCGCCTGAACCGCGTTTGCCGTCGGTCATGTCTTTCCTTTCTGCCCCCGATGGGGCCGGTTGCCGCGCGACCAGACGCCGTCAGCAGCCATGAGTTCCGTCAAGATGCCCTCGCGCAAGCCCCGGTCGGCAACCCGCAGCCGCGAGCAGGTCCAGCGCCGGCGGATGGCCTCGAGAATGGCGCAGCCGGCCAGCACCAGATCGGCCCGGTCCGCCCCGATGCACGGGTTGTCGATCCGCTCGTCATAAGACATCGCACGCAGCTTCTCGATCATAGCCGCGACGTCCTCATCAGCCAGCCAGGCGCCATCCACCCGCCGCCGGTCATAACGCCTGAGGCCAAAATGCACCCCGGCAAGTGTCGTCACCGTGCCGGAGGTGCCCAGCATATGCACCTGGCCAGCATCGATCGCCTCGTTCAAGGCCGACCCGACGGCAAAGCCCTGCAGATGCCCGGAGACATCATCGACCATGTCCTCGAAGATCTGATGCGTCACATGCATGCCGCCATGGCGTTCGGCAAGGTTCACCACCCCAACTGGCAGGGAGGTCCAGGCCCGGATGAAGCGCGTCAGCGCATAGCCGCGTGCGTTGCCCCGGTTGCGCAGGTCCAGCCAGACGATTTCAGACGAGCCGCCTCCGATATCGAACAAGAGCACGCCCTCGGCCTCCCGGTCGACAAGCGTGGCACAGCCGGCCACCGCCAGCCGCGCTTCGGTCTCCCGGTTGACGATTTCGAGCGCCAGCCCGGTTTCCCGCTGTACCCTTGCAATGAACTCTTCCCCGTTGCCAGCGGCCCGGCAGGCCTCGGTGGCGATCAGCCGGAACCGCGACACGCCCCGTTCAACCAGCTTGCGTTGGCAATTGTCGAGCGCATCGATGGCCCGGTCCATCGCCGCATCGGACAGAAGCCCGCTGGCGCCAACGCCCTCGCCGAGCCGCACGATGCGCGAGAAGGCATCGACCACCTTGAAGCCGCGTTCTTCCGGACGCGCAATCAGCAGCCGGCAATTGTTGGTGCCAAGATCCAGCGCGGCATAGAGCTGGCTGTCGCTTGTGCGGCCGGACAGGAAGGTGCCCGCCAGCGCAGCCGCCGGGCGTGTGCCCTGCGCCCCATCTGAGCCGCGCGGCAAGCCCTGGTCCTGCTCACGCCCCCGCGCACCATCTCGACCGGCTCCGACCTTGGCCGCACCGGATGGACCCAAGGCCCCAGGCGCGCTTGTCTCCGCTGAATTGCGCAGCCCGGCCTGGCCATTGCCACCAACGGCAGGCGCAGGAAGATCAGCGCGAAAGTGACCACTCGGACGCCCCCGGGCCCGGCGCCGCCGGTTGCCCTCAGACTTCGGCCCCGCCCCGGCAGACGGGTTGGCTGCGGCAGGCCTTGGCCCACCGCACGGCCCCGCGTCGCTCCCACCGGAGCGCGGCGGCAACGCGCCTGAAGCGTCCCCGCCTCCACGCCCCGTTGACCCGTCTCCCGCCTGATCCGCTTGACGGGAATGCCCGCTTGAAAGACCTGGCGGCAACGCGCCGGTGGCTGGGGAGGCCCCGTAGGCCCCGCCAGATGCCTCCCGCCCGCGTGTCGCTCCCGACCCGGCCCCTGATCTTGACCAGGGCGCCACAGCCGACTTTTCGTCCAGTTGCCGCCCCGCCCGCGCGCCCTCGGAGGGAGCGACCGGCTGCGACGCCTGTCCAGCATGTGCTGCCTGTCCTGGCTGTGCTGGCTGTGCTGCCTGTCCCGGCTGTGCCGCCTGTCCTGGCTGTCCTCGCTGACCGGAATGCCCATGCTGTCCCTGTTGGGCACTGGGTGCAAACGCCTTCGCGCCGCCCCGGCGTTTACCCTGGCGGCGTCCATGCCCTGTGCGGGCCTCTGCGGGCGGCGCCACAGCGCCTGAATCCCCCAGCATGTCGGCGCGGCGCTCCGCCCTGTTCGGGCGGCTGCGCCGTTTGCCTTTCTTTTGCGCCGGACGCGGCGCCGAAGACGTTTCCGCCTGCGGCCTCGGTGCGGAAGCACCGGATTCGCCTCCCCGTCCGCTGCCGGCAGGAACCTTGTCCTGGCGACGGCGTTTCTTGGAACGCGGCCGCCCATTGGCAGCCACGGGAGGCGACGCCGCGTCAGCCTGCCCCCGTGCTTTCGCGGGGGCGTCCTGACCCGAGTCGTCCACTTCGATGTCCTTTTCGCGCAGCCTCAGCCTGACTGGCCGGGCGCGCCTGATCGTGTTGTTGACGAAAGTGTAACAGGTTGCCCCCGCGCACGCAAAGGACACCTTGGGTCCGACGCCTGCCGCGCCATTGGCAACAGGCAGGAGCGCCGCGCGGAGCGATATGTACCTTGTTTCACGGCAAAGGCACGGATCCCTGCCAAGGACAGCGTCGGCAGACTGTCATCCCTCAGTCATCCACAGGCTGAAAAACTTTTTGCAGGAGCCTGTTGATCGATCCCGATCCTGCAGCTATAAGCCCCTCACATCGCGGCGCGGACAGCAGCCGCGGCGTCTACTGGGGAATAGGTTAACGGTAGACCCACGGACTCTGACTCCGTTAGTCCTGGTTCGAATCCAGGTTCCCCAGCCAAATTTCCAGATAAAACCTGTAAGTGCCGCCCTGCCTTCGAGGCGGACCATGTCCATCGAGCCTGTTTCAATGCGCTTCGGTCGGTCACATTTAGGTCCGGTCACATTTAGGCCCGGTCGCGTTTGGGACCTCATACCAATCCATATCTTTTCGCGCGCGCGTGACGGGCACACAAGCTCCCCGAGCACCACCACACCTGTGCCACACCATAAAGTCTGATAGCGCCCCCTGGTACATTGGCGATCAGGCATAGCTCTGGATCCACCTTACAAGTCTCGGAGACGTTTGCGTCAAACCACAAGCAGATCAACCCGCAGCTTGATATTGGCGGTGCCAGAATGCTCTCAAACTTTTGCCAAGTGAATTGAAGATGATGTAAATCAGCAAGACGATCAAAAAAATCAATAAATGTCGACAATTGAACATGAAGGCCCTTCTGTCGCCGCGCTCATGCCAGATCACCGACACAATTGGCCAGTTGAGCCATAAAATGTTGCGCTGCGGGTTGACCAGGTCACCTAAGGCGTTAGGATTGACTGGAAGCGAAGTCCAATTTGATACGCTGATCTGTTGTTTTTGAAGAAGGAATTGACTATGACGATTTCATCCCGTCTCTCCCCTTTCCGAAATCTGCAGCTGCAGCCAGGCGCCTCACGCCGGCTGAACCTGGCCCTCGGCCGGAGCCTTTTCGTCACCACCGCGCTGCTGTTCGTCCAGCCTGGGGTTTCTACGGCTCAGGAGGCGCAGAAACCGGCGAGTATCAGTGAGTTGCGCCAGATCGTCCGCGACGGCGGCGCAGATGACGCGGTCCAGTCTGCACTGGCGCAGATCAAGGCCCGAGCCGAGGCCGGCGACAAGGATGCCCTTCATGCGATGGGCGATTTCTATTCGCGCGGCGGCGCCGTGCCGCAGGACCCGAAGTCGGCAATCGAGTTCCTGACCAAGGCAGTGGAAGCCGGCAACGTCTGGAGCAACGTCCGCCTTGGTGAGATCCACCGCGACGGCATCGGCGTCGACAAGGACCTCGCCAAGGCCTTCGCCTATTTCCAGGCTGCAGCCGACGGCGGCAACACCTCCGGCAAAATCGCCGTCGCTCGCGCCCTGATCAGCGGCCAAGGCACCGACGCCAACCCGGACCGGGGCCTTGCCCTGCTCACCGAAGTCGCCGAAACCGGCGACAAATGGGCGCTCTATACGCTTGGTGACCTCTACACCCGGGGCGGACCAATCGCCGTCGACGGCGCAAAGGCCATCGACTATCTCACGAAATCCGCCGAGGCCGGCAACAGCGGCGCCTATACGCGCCTAGGGGAAATCCACCGCGATGGCATCGGCGTCGACAAGGACCTCGCCAAGGCTTTCGCTTACTTTCAAGCTGCCGCTGAGGCCGGCAACACCTCCGGCAAGATCGCCGTCGCTCGCGCCCTGATCAGCGGCCAAGGCACCGACGCCAACCCGGACCGGGGCCTTGCCCTGCTAACCGAAGTCGCCGAAACCGGCGACAAATGGGCACTCTACACGCTTGGCGACCTCTATACCCGTGGTGGAGCAATTCCCGTCGATGGAGCAAAGGCAACCGAGTTCCTGGCCAAGGCCGCAGAAGCCGACAATGTCGCCGGCTATGTCCGCCTTGGTGAGATCCACCGCGACGGCATTGGCGTCGACAAGGACCTCGCCAAGGCTTTCGGTTACTTCCAGTCTGCCGCCGAGGCTGGCAACACCTCAGGCAAGATCAATGTCGCCCGTGCCCTGATCAGCGGCCAGGGCACAGCACCAAACCCCGACCAGGGTCTCGCCGTCCTGACCGAAGCCGCCGAGACCGGCGACCGGGGTGCGCTCTATACGCTCGGCGACCTCTACACCCGTGGCGGAGCAATCGCCGTGGACGGCGCAAAGGCCATCGACTATCTCACGAAATCCGCCGAGGCCGGCAACAGCGGCGCCTTTACGCGCCTAGGGGAAATCCACCGTGACGGCATCGGCGTTCCGGTCGATCCGGCCAAATCGCTCGTTTATTTCCGAGAAGCCGAAAACGCCGGCTCCTCAAGCGCCAGCCTGCGTCTGGCGGAGGCCGCTCTTTGGGGCTTTGGCGAGCCGCAGGATGTCGAAAAGGGGCTTGGCCTGCTGCGCGCTGCGGCAGACGCAGGGGATGTATCGGCAATGCTGTCCCTGTCAGATGTTCTGCTGCGCGGCGAACTGGTGCCGCCAGATGCGCCTGAAGGCCTGCGCCTCCTCCAGGCAGCAGCTGACACGGGCAATGTGACCGCCCTTCTGCGCCTAGGCTCGGCCTATCGCTATGGCACCGGCGTGCCGAAAAACCCGCAGAAGGCGCTGGCTGCTTATGAAAAGGCGGCAGCCGCCGGCAACAGCGGTGCGCTTCTGGACCTTGCCCGCGGCCACATGAACGGCGACTTTGGCCGCAGCTCCAGCCAGAAAGAGGCTCTGGCCTATGCCCGCAAGGCGGAAGGACTTGGCAACGCCGGGGCGACAGTGCTGCTGGCCGAGTGGGCACTTTATGGCAAGGGCCAGAAGCAGAATGTCCGCGCGGCCCTTGCAAGCCTGGAGACCGCTGCCAAGGCCGGCAACGCCGATGCCGCCCGCCGGCTGATCGGCCTCCACCGCAGCGGCGCCGGCAAGACGCTCAGTGCAAACCCGGCTAAAGCTAAGGCCGCGCTTGCTGCCTATGCTGAGCTGCTGACCCCGGCACAGCAGGCCCAGGAAGAGCTGTTGCTCCTCGGCACATCGGCCCGCACCCGCGCCGAATTCGAGGCCCTCGCCAAGGCCTTCAAGGCCGCGCCGCAATCAACCCGCATCGGCCTGCTCACCACCTTGCGCTGGTCCAATGCCAATGCCTTTGTCTATCTGGTGCAGGACGAGTTGAAGGCACGCGGGCTTTACAAAGGCACGCTGAACGGATTGCTGACCCGGGACACCATCCGCGCTGTGACGACCCTGTGCGACAGCGGCCCCTCGGGCGACCGCTGCCGCAAAGGCCCGCTCTCGGGCGATGCCGCCCGCCTGATCGCCGTCCGCGTCGCCGCCGGCGCCTGAACGTACTCCGCCCGGTCCGGCAGGCACGGCTTGCCGGACTGGGCGCATGATCGAGTGCCAGAGCGGGTGCCTGAGCGGGTACCTAAACGAGTGCCGAGCGTGCGTCGGACCGCTTGCCTGACCCTGCGTGCGCCGCCTCCCCTTGGCGTCATCCCGGGCGGAGCGCAGCGAAGACCCGTGACCGGAGAGCCCAAGGCTTTCAAACCCTTGCCCAACCAACCCCGGTTGATCGCTGGCTGGTTTCGACCCAAAGCCCGCTCGCCGGATGTGTCCAGACGTTCTGGCAGGCTCCAGAATTCAGCAGCACGCCCCTGCACGCAAAACCTGCGCGAATGCGCAAAACCACCCCTGGATGCAAACTTATCCCCGGTCTGCCGCACCGTGAGACACTCGAGCTGTTCCCGCTCTCCGGGAACGGCAACAGGAGTGTCATGAATGAGTGAACCGAACACGCCACAGGATGGTCTTCTTGAATATGGTACCCCCGTCGGCGGGCTGGAACTGCGTGCCGAACCCGACGACGACCACGCGCCCTATCGCAGGCCGGGCATGCCGTTTCTGGAAACCAAGGCCTATATGCAGCCCGCCTTGGCTGAGGCTCGCCCCGACCCGCAGGTGGAAGGTCTGGCCCGGGTGCTGGACGAGCACCGGCGCAGCTTCGAGGAGTTCAAGCAGGCAAATGACCAGCAGCTTCTGGAGCTGAAATCCCTGCGCGGCCCCGATGTTCTCACCGAAGACAAGCTGAAGCGCGTCGAACGGCGCATGGACGATCTCGCCCTGACCGTGCGGCGCATGCACCTCCATGGCGGCGAAGCATACGAGGACCCGGACAAGATCGAACTGAAGAGTGCGATCGACAATTATGTCCGCCGCGGCCGCACCGATGGCTTCCATGCGCTGGAGACACGGGGCATGTCCGTCGGATCTGAAGCCGATGGCGGCTATCTCGTCCATCCGGAAATGGAAAAGGCGTTGTTTGCGCGTCTGCGCAAGGACACGCCAATCCGTGCCCTCGCCAGTCAACTGACCATTTCGACGGGGCTCTACAAGCGCCCCTTCGTGATCAGTGGCCCAGGCGCCGGCTGGGTGGCGGAAACCCAGGTCCGGCCGACCACCTCCAGCCCGCAAATCGCTGAACTGAACTTCCCGACGCATGAACTTTATGCCTGCCCCGTGGCAACCAAGCAGTTGCTCGATGACGGCGTCATCGACATCGAGGCCTGGCTGGCGGTGGAGCTCTATTCGGCCTTCTGCGCCCAGGAGGCGACCGCCTTCATCACCGGCAATGGCACATCGCAGCCGAGAGGAATTTTATCCTATCCACAAGTCAACCCAGAAGCGGCTGGCTTTGGTGAAGTGGGCACGCTGGTGACCGGCGCGAATGGCGGCTTCAAGGCGGATGCCCCGATCGACTGCCTGATGGATCTGGTCCATTCCCTGCCAGCTGTCTATCGTAAGAACGCCGCCTTCCTGATGAACCGCATGACGCTCAGCGCCATGCGGCGGCTGAAGACCGAGAGCGGAGACTATCTCTACCAGACACGGATGTCCGACAAGCTGGAGGAGACGCTGATGGGCTTTCCCTTGGTGGAATGCGACGACATGCCGGGGATCAGCCCGGGCAGCACCGCAATCGCCTTTGCTGATTTCCAGCGGGCCTATCTCATCATTGACCGCCAGGGCATCCAGATCCTGCGCGATCCCTATTCGGCCAAGCCCTACATCACCTTCTATGCCACCATGCGCGTCGGCGGCGGCATTGCTGATTTCAACGCCATACGGCTCTTGAAGTTCGCGGCCAGCTGATCGCAGAAACCCGCTGAAACCCCTCAAGTCCGGCCCGTCCTGCGACGGGTCGGACACCCCCAGGCTAGCCACGGCCGCCAGCGGGGGCCGCCGATGCCTTAACCTTGATCAAACGTTAAGCGGAACACGCCTCTCCCCGCGGCAACGGCGAATTGAAACCGACATTAAACTCGGGTAACACAAAGTCTAGGCGGCTTGCTCCGTTGCAAACACACGCGCAAACCTCTGGAATGAGTGCAAGATCCACCCCGCGCCGTCGACAGCCTGGAATTTCCCGGGGCTGGGCACAGGGTCTACGGTTCCGGCACAGCATTTGCTTTAAGTTCAGTGCCATACGTTTGGTCGGGATTTTGACATGAAGATTGCGATGATCGGCTCCGGCTATGTGGGCCTTGTTTCCGGTGCCTGCCTTGCGGATTTCGGCCATGAGGTGACCTGTGTCGACAAGGCCGTCGACAAGATCGAGGCGCTGAAGCGCGGCGAGATCCCGATCTTCGAGCCGGGGCTTGACCAGCTGGTCGCCACCAACGTCAAGGCCGGGCGCCTGTCCTTCACCACCGATCTCTCCG